>NZ_VKHS01001199.1 GCF_014141525.1 Streptomyces calidiresistens | reverse complement strand
CCCGCCGGCCCCCGCGCCGGCCCCGGTTCCCGCTCCCGCGCCGCCCGGTGGTTACGGCTACCCACCGCAGCCGGGGGTGCCCGTGGTGGGCTCCGGCTACATGGCGGTGCTGCGCTACCGCGCGCCGGACGGCTCGGAGCAGCGGCTGATCCGCCGCTCGGCGCCGGGGATGCCGCACCCCGAGTGGCAGCTGCTGCACGAGCTGCACGCCCTGGGGGTACCGGCGAACCAGGCGATCGAGCTGCACACCGAGTTGCAGTCCTGCGAGCTGCCCGGTGGGTACTGCGCGCGGATGATCCGGGAGACCTGGCCGCAGGTGCGGATCACCCACACCGCGCCCTACGGCACCGACCTCGCCTCCCGGCAGGCGGGGGTGCGGCACCTGGTGGAGCACCAGGACGAACTGGAGCAGTACGCGGACGGTCCGCCGCGCACGGCGCCGGTGCGCGCACCGCTGGCGCAGCAGCCCACCGCCCCGGCGGTGGGGTTGGACGTCATCGGGCAGGAGCTGGCCCAGTCCTACGGTCCGCAGGGCGTCTTCCACTGGGAGCAGCAGGCGGTGGCCCGCCAGGGCGTCCCGGACATCGTGGCGCAGACCCTGGTGTGGTCGGGGCTGCCGGTGGGCATCGGCCCGTTCTTCTGGGCGCACGCCCAGCCGGGACGTCCGATCCCGACCCTGGCGGAGCTGGCGCAGGAGCGCGGCGTGGTGCCGGCGATGGACTCGGGCTCGTACCTGGTGCTGGGCAACGACTTCGGTCGGCAGCTGTGCGTGCAGTACGGAACCGCGCACGTGGTGGCGGTGCCGCTGGAGGGCGGCCCGGGCGGGCAGCCCGCGCCGGCGCAGTTCGTCAACACCTCGGTGCCGCAGTTCGCGCGGTCGATGGCGATGCTGGGGCGGATGTGGCCGCTGCGGCACGGGTTGACCCCGGAGCAGGCCGGACGGTGGACGTCGGACTTCCAGACCCAGTTGGTGACGCTCGACGGACAGGCCCTGGCCGATCCGGAGAGCTGGTGGTCGGTGCTGCTGGAGCAGATGTGGGACGGACTGCTGTAGTCCGCCGGTGAGCCCGTGCCCCCTGCCCCGGGGCACGGGCTCCCACCGCGCCGAGGGGGCCGGTGCGGGGCGATCGCCCCGCACCTGTCTCTTATACAC
>NZ_VKHS01001198.1 GCF_014141525.1 Streptomyces calidiresistens | reverse complement strand
GTGTATACGAGACCGGATCCCGCCGTGCCCGGTGGGGCGGGCGACGGCCGGGACCGGTTCCCGCTCAGCGGTCCACCCGCACCCGGGCCCCCGACAGTTCGGCGTCCAGCAGGTCGATGTCCGCCCGCACCATCAGCTCCGCCAACTGCGGCCAGCGCACCCCGGGCTCCCACCCCAATCGGTCACGGGCCTTGCTCGCGTCCCCGATCAGGGCGTCCACCTCGCTGGGACGCTCGTATTTCGGGTCGTACCGCACGTACGCCGACCAGTCCAGGCCCGCCGCCGCGAAGGCGACCTCCAGGAACTGCCGGACGGTCGCCGCCTCCCCGGTGGCCACCACGTAGTCGTCGGGCTCGTCCTGCTGGAGCATCCGCCACATCGCCTCGACGTACTCCGGTGCGTATCCCCAGTCCCGCACCGCGTCGAGGTTGCCCATGTAGAGCCGATCCTGCAGGCCCGCCCGGATCCGGGCGACCGCGCGGGTGATCTTGCGGGTCACGAAGGTCTCCCCCCGGCGGGGCGACTCGTGGTTGAACAGGATGCCGTTGGAGGCGTGCATCCCGTACGCCTCGCGGTAGTTGACGGTCGCCCAGTAGCCGTAGAGCTTGGCGCAGCCGTACGGGCTGCGCGGGTGGAAGGGCGTGTGCTCGTTCTGCGGCGGGGGAGTGGAGCCGAACATCTCCGAGGAGGACGCCTGGTAGATCCGTGTCTCGATGCCGGAGGCCCGGATGGCCTCCAACAGCCGGGTGCTGCCCAGGCCGGTGACGTCCCCGGTGTACAGCGGCGCGTCGAAGGAGACCCGCACGTGCGACTGGGCCCCCAGGTTGTACACCTCGTCGGGCCGGAGTTCCCGCAGCAGGTTGACCAGCGCCACGCCGTCGGAGAGATCGGCGTGGTGCAGGACCAGGCTGCGTTCGGGATCCTGCGGCCCCTGGTAGATGTGGTCGATGCGCTCGGTGTTGAAGGAGGACGACCGGCGGATCAGGCCGTGCACCCGGTACCCCTTCTCCAACAGCAACTCGGCCAGGTAGGAACCGTCCTGGCCGGTGACACCGGTGATCAGCGCGGTTTTCGCCATGAGGTCATCCCCTCGGTTCGTGGTGGCGGGGGCCGATGGGCGCGGCCCGGGGTCAAATACGTGGGTTGGGTGGGTG
>NZ_VKHS01001197.1 GCF_014141525.1 Streptomyces calidiresistens | reverse complement strand
CCCCCATCGAGACACCCGGCGACCCGCGCCCCACCCGGGCCGGTCGCCCCGAACACCGGAGGACAGATGACCGCCGAGCCCACCGGGACCCCGACCGGGACCAACCGGCTGCGGCCCCGCCGTTCCTGCCTGGCCGTGCCCGGCAGCAGCCCCCGCTTCCTGGAGAAGGCCCAGACCCTTCCCGCCGACCAGGTCTTCCTCGACCTGGAGGACGCCTGCGCCCCGCTGGCCAAGGAGGACGCCCGGCACAGCATCGTCAAGGCGCTCAACGAGGGGGACTGGAGCGGGAAGACCCGGGTGGTGCGGGTCAACGACTGGACCACCCACTGGACCTACCGGGACGTGGTCACGGTCGTCGAGGGCGCCGGGCAGAACCTGGACTGCCTGATGCTGCCGAAGGTGCAGGACGCCGAGCAGGTCGTCGCGCTGGACCTGCTGCTGACCCAGATCGAGAAGACCATGGGGCTGGAGGTCGGCCGCATCGGCATCGAGGCGCAGATCGAGAACGCCCGCGGCCTGGTGAACGTCGACGCCATCGCCGCCGCCTCGCCGCGCCTGGAGACCATCATCTTCGGGCCCGCCGACTTCATGGCCTCGATCAACATGAGGTCCCTGGTGGTCGGGGAGCAGCCGCCCGGCTACGGCGCCGACGCCTACCACTACATCCTGATGCGGATCCTGATGGCCGCCCGGGCCAACGACCTCCAGGCGATCGACGGCCCCTACCTGCAGATCCGCAACGTGGACGGGTTCCGCGAGGTCGCGGGGCGGGCCGCCGCGCTCGGCTTCGACGGCAAGTGGGTGCTGCACCCGGGGCAGATCGACGCCGCGAACGAGATCTACTCGCCCTCGCAGGAGGACTACGACCACGCCGAGCTGATCCTGGACGCCTACGCCTGGTTCACCTCGGAGGAGGGCGGCAAGAAGGGCTCGGCGATGCTCGGCGACGAGATGATCGACGAGGCCAGCCGCAAGATGGCGCTGGTGGTGGCGGGCAAGGGCCGCGCGGCCGGGCTGCGGCGCACCTCGCGGTTCGAGCCGCCCACCGACTGAGGCCGTTCGACCGGGGTTCCGGGGCGGCGGGTTCGCGGGGAGGCTCCCCGCCGCCCCGGGACCTCTCCCCCGGCGCCTCCGGGCTGTCTCTTATACCCATCT
>NZ_VKHS01001196.1 GCF_014141525.1 Streptomyces calidiresistens | reverse complement strand
GGGGTGCGGCGCGACGGCCCGTTCCCCGGGGTACCGCCGTGGTGCGGCGAGCCGGGAGGGGGTGCGAGGGGGATCAGTTGATCTCGATGCCCTCGATCACCACGTCCTCCACCGGCTTGTCGTTCGGGCCGGTCTCGGTGGCGGCGATCTCGTCCACCACCGCCTGGCTGTCGGGGTCGGTGACCTCGCCGAAGATGGTGTGCAACTGGTTCAGGTGCGGGGTCTCCTCGACCGTGATGAAGAACTGCGAACCGTTGGTGCCGGGACCGGCGTTGGCCATCGCCAGCAGGTACGGACGGTCGAACACCAGCTCATCGGTGAACTCGTCCTGGAACCGGTAGCCCGGGCCGCCCATGCCGCTGCCCAGCGGGTCGCCGCCCTGGATCATGAAGCCGTCGATCACCCGGTGGAAGATCGTGCCGTCGTACAGCGGCTCGTCCCCCTCCTGGCCCTCCCACTCCTGGGTGCCGGTGGCCAGACCGACGAAGTTCGCCACGGTCACCGGGGCCTCGTCCTCGAAGAGCGTCACCTCGATGTCGCCCATGCTGGTGCGGATCGTCGCCGAGGAGGCGGTCTCGGTGACGGTCGGGCCGGTGAGCCCCTCCTCGCCGGCACCGGGCTCGGTCCCCGGCTCCGTCCCCTCGTCGGCGCCCTCCCCGGCTTCCGTCTCGGCGCCGGTGTCGGTGCCGTTGGCGGCGGAGTCACCGTCCCCGTCGTCCGAACCACAGGCGGTGACCAGCCCCAGGCAGAGCATCGAGGCCAACAGCGGGGCAACCAGACGGCGGCGGGTGCGGATCACGGGGGACAGCCCTTCTCTCGGAGTGGGGGTGGACCCGCGCGCGGGTCCCCGAACGGGCCCATCATGCCCCACCCGTCCTCTCCTGCCACCCCCGTGCCGACCCCGTTCCGGGCACACCCCCGACGCTTTCCGGCCGGTACTCGCACCACACCGTCTTCGTCGGCACCCCGTCCACCGCCGCGGTCGTCACGCCCCAGCGCTCGGCCAACGCCGCCACCAGGCCCACCCCGCGTCCCGCCGTCGCCGCCGGGCCGGGGCGTCGGGTGACGGGCAGCCGGTCCGGCCGTCCGTCCCACACCTCCACCCGGACCGGATCGTCACCGGGCTCCCACCCGTCCCCGGCGAAGGGGGTCCCC
>NZ_VKHS01001195.1 GCF_014141525.1 Streptomyces calidiresistens | reverse complement strand
CCCCGCAGCACGGCCCCGAGCCGGGCGCCGGACCCCTCCCCCAACCGGTACCGCAGCCGGAGGAAGGTGAAGCCGTCCACCAGAACACCGACGAATCCCACGGCCAGCAGCACGCGAACCGGCGAGAGGTCGACGCGCGCCAGCAGGACGGCCGCCGCCGCGACCAACACCAGGTTCTCCACCGCGATCCGCAGCTGCACGCGCTGCCGATCCTCCAGCACCAACAGGCCGGAGATCATGGCGCCCAGGGGAACGAACACCATCCCTGGCGCCCGGGACCAGTACGCCACCGCCGCGAGACCGGTGTCATCGGTCAACCACACGAGGGTTCCGACGAGGACGAGCAGCGGTGGCAGGAGAGCGGTGCCCAACAGGACGAGGGCGCAGAGGTCGTGGAGTTCCCGGGTGGCCGGATCCGGTTCCCCGACCGCCGGCACGTCCTCCCGGCCGGGGCGGCGACGGGCACCGGCGAGCCGCTGCACCACCATCACGGTCGCGCCGGCCCCGAGCACCGTCACCACCGACATCGCCATGAGCGAGGTCCCGTACGCGGCGGTGACCGCCGGCGCGTGGCCGGAGAGCGGCACGAAGAGCAGCAGACCCGTGAGGCCGGTGAGAAAGCCGGCGAGCGCGAGTCGGCTGCCGGACAGGAGGAATCGTCGCGCGATGTGCGGCACTGCGGTACGGCCTCCCCGGGACGACGCCCCGCCTCGGGGACGGGGCCATCGGCTCGGCCCGCGCCGCGCGGGACGGTGAACATCCTCGACAGCGGCCGACAACCCGTCAATCACACCCGGTCGATTCCCGCCCCGCCTCCGGGCCGCGCCGGAAAGCTGTGACACCCCACCACCCTCTTCTCCGTCAAAGCCCTCACCCGGTGCGAGGGAGAGCGGGAGGCGACGCGGGTGCGGTCCCGTCCGCCGGTGGGACCATCCCCGCGCGGGCGTGGAAACCGCTGACAGGGCGCGCAGGCACGGTGTCGGCACACCCGAAGCCGGGTGTCGGGTCAGGCGGCGGCCGGGGTCCGGGTCATCGTCTCGTGGCAGGCCCGACAGTGGGTCAGGCCGGAGCCCGGGCGCAGCAGCACGTCGTGGCAGCCCCGACAGGGATACGGCTTTCCCCGGGTCGGTGCGGGGGCGGGCGGTGCGAGCGGCAC
>NZ_VKHS01001194.1 GCF_014141525.1 Streptomyces calidiresistens | reverse complement strand
CCCCGGGCCTGGACCCCCTGCCCCCGGACGGCGATCCCGGTCTCATCGACCTCGGGTACGCGGCCCTGCCGGCCCCGCAGGACCTCCTGACCCGGGCCTTCACCGGCGCGCTGGACGCGCTGCCCCCCGCCGCCCGCACCCACGGCGACTTCCCGGCCGGCCTGCCCGCCCTGCGCGAGGCGCTCGCGGATCGGTACACGGCGCGCGGGGTGCCCACGATGCCCGAACAGATCATGGTCACCACCGGGGCCATGGGAGGACTGGCCGCCGTTCGCCGGTTGTTCGCCCAGCCCGGGGAGCGGATCGCGGTGGAGCACCCCTCCTACGCCAACGTCCTGCAACTGATGCGCCAGAGCGGCCTGCGCCTGGTGCCGGTGGCCATGGGGGAGGGGCTGGGCGGATGGGATCTGCCGGCCTGGCGGGCGGCGCTGCGCGACAGCGCGCCGCGCCTGGCCTACGTGGTGGCGGACTACCACAACCCCACCGGGGCGCTGGCGCCCGACGAGTCGCGCCGGCGCCTGGTCGCCGCCGCCCGCTCCTCGGGGACCGTGCTCATCGTCGACGAGACCATGGCCGACCTGTGCCTGGACCCCCCGCCGGGCGGGCCCCCGCACCCGGTCGCCGCCCTGGACCCGGGCGGGGCGGCGGTGGTCACCGTCGGTTCGGCCAGCAAGACCTTCTGGGCGGGGCTGCGCATCGGCTGGGTCCGCGCCGCCCCCGACCTCATCCGCCGGCTGGTCGCCGGGCGGGCCCACGCCGACCTCGGCAGCCCGGTCCTGGAACAGCTCGCCCTGACCTGGTTGCTGACCGGTGACGGTTGGGACGAGGCGGTGCGCCTGCGGCGGGAGGAGGTGCGGACCAACCGTGACGCCCTGGTGCGGGCCCTGCGGTCCCACCTGCCCGAGTGGCGTTTCGAGGTGCCGTCCGGCGGCCTCACCCTGTGGACCCGCACCGGAGGGCTGTCCGGGTCCCGGATCGCGGAGATCGGCGAACGTTTCGGGGTGCGGGTCCCCTCCGGTCCGCGGTTCGGCATCGACGGGGCCTTCGACGGCCACCTGCGCCTGCCCTTCACCCTCCCCCCGGCGGTCGCCGAGGAGGCGGTCACCCGACTCGCGGCCGCGACCCGTGTGGTGGCGGAGGGGCGGCTCGGGGCCGCGG
>NZ_VKHS01001193.1 GCF_014141525.1 Streptomyces calidiresistens | reverse complement strand
TCTACACTTGCAGCTTCGTCGGCAGCGTCAGGTGTGTATAAGAGACAGGGGCGGACCCCGCCGGCGCGGCGCCGAACGGGGCGTCGGGAAGCGGGGGCACGGACCGGGGCACGGACCGACCATACGGGGGCCGCGGCCCGCCCCCCAAGGAGGTGCGACGGGTCCCGGCCCCGCCGGCCGGGGAGCATCGATCCCGCCGGGGCGTTCCCGGTGCCGGGATCAGGCCACCGGGCGCCGGAAGAGCAGATCGCGCACCCGGTGGCCCTTGTCCAGGCCCTGCCGCTCGAAGCGGGTCTCCGGCCGGAAGTCCGGTCGGGGCGCGAAGCCGCCGCCCGGCACGGTGTTCTCCAACTCGGGGGAGGCCTCCAGGACCTCCAGCATGTGCTCGGCGTACGGCTCCCAGTCGGTGGCGCAGTGCAGCACCCCGCCCGGCGCCAACCGGGAGGCGCACAGCGCCACGAACGGCGGCTGCACGATGCGCCGCTTGTGATGCCGCTTCTTGGGCCACGGGTCGGGGAAGAACACCCGGATCCCGGCGAGGGAGGCCGGGGGCAGCATGTGCTCCAGGAGCAGCAGGGCGTCGCCGTTGGCCACCCGGACGTTCTCCAGGCCGCGTTCGGCGGCGAGCTTGAGCAGGTGCCCCTGGCCGGGGGTGTGCACGTCGGCGGCGAGGACACCGGTGGTCGGGTCGGCGGCGGCCATCAGCGCGGTCGCCTCCCCCATCCCGAACCCGATCTCCAGCACGACGGGGGAGCCGGGCGGCAGGGTGTCGAAGAGCCGGTCGAGGTCGACCGGGGTGCGCCCGTCGATCTCCAGTCCCCGGGTCGCCCAGTGGCGTTCGAGGGCCTCGCGCTGGGCGGTGGTCACCCGGCTGCGGCGGGGCACGAAGCTGCGCACGCCCCGGTGGCGGTCACCGGTGCCGGCCGCCGGGTTCGCGGCGGGACCGGTGCCGGGGGCGAACATCGCCCCGTCCGGCGTCCCGGTGGAGGCGGGCGGGACGACGGGCGCGGTCGGGGGGGCCGGGATTCCGGCCACGGGCCGCCGCCGCTCCCCGGCGGCGACCCGCTCGGCGGTACGGGACTGCTCGGAGGTCATGGCCCCGATGGTACGGCGCCCGCCGGCCGTCGGGTCCCGCCCGCCGCCCGGCCGTGATCTCCCC
>NZ_VKHS01001192.1 GCF_014141525.1 Streptomyces calidiresistens | reverse complement strand
GGGCCCGGGGCGGGGAGAACCCGACGCGCACACCAGCAGGGAGAAGGGACATGGCAGGCGAGACGAACCGCGGGGTGCCGGCCCGTCGACCCGTGTGGTCGGACTGGTTCGACGCCCTCTCGAGGGAGTCGCCCCTCTTCGGGGGCGACCACCCGATCCGCATCGAGGAGGGCAGGGAGAAGGACTCCTACGTGGTGCGGGCCGAGTTGCCCGGGGTCGATCCCGAGAAGGACGTCGAGATCACGGTGGACGAGGGCATGTTGACCATCCACGCCGAACGCACCGAGGAGTCGAGCGGACGGGACGGGCGCGGACACCGCACCGAGTTCCGCTACGGGGCCCTCACCCGGGCCGTTCGACTGCCCCGGGGGGTGGTCGAGGACCGGATCACCGCGGAGTACGACAAGGGGGTCCTCACCGTTCGGGCCCCGGTCGAGGAGGCCGAGCGGCCCTCCGGTCGCAGGGTGGAGGTCACCCGGGGCGGCTGACGCCGTCCCGTCCGCCGTTCCGTCCCGTGGCCCGACCGCGGGGCGGAACGGTGCGGCGGACGGGGGACCACCACCGGCGCCGGGCCGCCCCGGCCGGGGCGGCACTAGGGTGGGCGTCGTGATGCGCGTGTGGCGGGGTGGGGAGCGGTATCCGGGCGGTGACCCGGCGGTCGGGATCGAGTCGTCGCACGCCTTCTCCTTCGGCGCGCACTTCGACCCGACGAATCTGGGGTTCGGGCGGCTGATCGCCGCCAACGAGGAGCGCCTCGCGCCGGGCGCCGGCTTCGACGAGCATCCGCACAGCGGGGTGGAGATCGTCAGTTGGGTGCTGGAGGGGGAGTTGACGCACGGGGGGCCCGGCCGATCCCCGGTGGTGGTGCGTCCCGGTGATCTCCAGGTTCTCGGCGCGGGACGGGGGGTGCGGCACACGGAGCGCAACACCGGCTCGGTGCCCACGCGGTTCCTCCAGTTCTGGTTGACGCAGGTGGAGGAGCCCGGGGAGCCGGAGCACCGGGTGGTGCGGGCGCTGCCGGTGGGGGAGCCGTACGCGCTGCCCCGGGCCGGTGCGGCGCTGACGGTCCATCGCATGGGGCCGGGGGAACGCCGCGCGTGGTCGGTGGGGGAGTGGTGCTACGCGCACGTGGCGGCGGGGGCCGCGGAGTTCCGGGAGG
>NZ_VKHS01001191.1 GCF_014141525.1 Streptomyces calidiresistens | reverse complement strand
CTTCCTGCTCGCCCTCCCCCTCCACCTGACCGGCGCCCCCGCCTGGCTGTGGGGTCCGCTCTACGCGGCGGTCTACGTCACCGGCGGTTGGGAACCCGCCCTGGAGGGCCTGCGCGCCCTGCGGGAGAAGACCCTCGACGTGGACCTGCTGATGGTCGTCGCGGCCCTCGGAGCCGCCTCCATCGGACAACCCATGGACGGCGCGCTGCTCATCGTGATCTTCGCGTCCTCCGGCGCCCTGGAGGCCATCGCCACCGCCCGCACCGCCGACTCGGTGCGCGGCCTGCTCGACCTGGCCCCGGCCCGCGCCACCCGCCTGCGCGCCGACGGCACCGGCACCGGCACCGACGGGAACGCCGGGGCACCGGCGGAGGAGGAGGTCGCCGCCGAGGACCTGCGCCCGGGCGACCTGATCCTGGTCCGCCCCGGCGAACGGATCGGCGCCGACGGCACCGTCGTGGACGGCGTCGGCGAGGTGGACCAGGCGAGCATCACCGGCGAACCGCTGCCCGTGCGCAAGGACCCCGGCGACGAGGTGTTCGCCGGCACGCTCAACGGCTCCGGCGCACTCACCGTGCGGGTGGACCGCGACCCCGCCGACTCGGTGATCGCCCGCATCGTCGCCATGGTCGAGGAGGCCTCCCGCACCAAGGCGCCGACCCAACTGTTCATCGAGCGGATCGAACAGCGCTACAGCGTCGGCATGGTCGCCGCCACCCTGCTGATCTTCGCGGTGCCGATGGCCCTCGGCGCCGACTTCTCCTCGGCCCTGCTGCGCGCCATGACCTTCATGATCGTCGCCTCGCCGTGCGCCGTCGTCCTCGCCACCATGCCGCCGCTGCTCTCCGCCATGGCCAACGCCGGCCGACACGGCGTGCTGATCAAGTCGGCGGTGGTGATGGAGCAACTCGGCCGGGTGGACGCCGTCGCCCTGGACAAGACCGGCACCCTGACCGAGGGCACCCCCCGGGTGACCGACGTGCTCCCGCTGCCGACGTCGGCCCCTGACGGGAACGGGAACGGGAACGGGGCGAACGGCCGCGCCACCCCGCCCGACCCGAACACCCTGCTCGCCCTGGCCGCCGCCGCCGAACACGCCAGCGAACACCCCATCGGCCGGGCGATCACCGCCGCCGCCCGGGAACGCGACCTGCGCCCGCC
>NZ_VKHS01001190.1 GCF_014141525.1 Streptomyces calidiresistens | reverse complement strand
CCCCACGCACCCCCGGTCGTGACCCCCGCGGCCCGGACGCCCGCCTCCGCGCCCGCGGGACCGGTCGCCGTGTCCGTGCGGGAGGTGCACAAGACCTACCCCGGCGCCCGCCGTCCCCGGCGCCGCCGACGGCCTGCCGGCGACGGGCCGACCGCCCCGTCCGGGACCGGCCCCGTCCACGCCAGCGCCGGCATCAGCCTGGAGGTGGGACGGGGTGAGATCTTCGGCCTGCTCGGCCCCAACGGCGCGGGCAAGACGACCCTGGTCCGTCAGCTGACCGGCCTGCTGCGGCCCGACTCCGGCGCCATCGAGCTGTTGGGCCACGACGTGGTCCGTCACCCCCGCCGGGCCCCCCGGCTCCTGGCCCACCTCGGTCAGCAGTCCACCGCCCTGGACGAACTCACCGTCGCGGTCGCGGCCGAGACCACCGGCGTGCTGCGCGGTCTGGACCGCGCGGACGCCCGGCGCGAGAGCGGCGAGGTCCTCGACGAACTGGGCCTGACCGACCTGGCGACCCGCCCCCTGACCCGACTCTCCGGCGGCCAGCGCCGGCTCGCCTGCGTCGCCGCCGCCCTGGTGGGCCGTCGGCCCCTGCTGATCCTGGACGAGCCCACCGCCGGCATGGACCCGGTGGCCCGCCGGGCGGTGTGGGCGGCGGTGGACCGGCGCCGCGCCGAGCACGGCACCACCGTCGTCCTGGTCACCCACAACGTCATCGAGGCCGAGACCCTGCTGGACCGGGTGGCGGTGCTGGAGGCCGGGAGGGTCATCGCCTGCGACACCCCCGGCGGGCTGAAGGCGATGGTCGGCGACGAGGTGCGCCTGGAACTGGTGTGGCGCGACCGGGCCCCGACGGACGTCCCGGCGGTGGCTGCGCTGCGCCGCCTCGTCACCGGGGAACCGGTCGACCCCACCGGCTCCGGCCGACGGTGGACGCTGCGCCTGCCCCCAGAGGAGGCCCGGGCCGCCGTCGCGGCCGTCACCACCGGCCCCGCCTTCGCGGCGCTGGACGACTTCACCCTGGCGACCCCCACCCTGGAGGACGTCTACCTGGCGCTGGGCGGCAGCGGACGGGGGCTGGTGCGCTCGTGACGATGACCGACCCCCGCGAGCGTCCCGCCGCGGAACCCACCGGCACCGGGGCCCCCGCGGTCGCCGGGC
>NZ_VKHS01000119.1 GCF_014141525.1 Streptomyces calidiresistens | reverse complement strand
GCCCTGCAGGGCGGTGGGGGCGGAGGTGGGCACCGTGGCGGCCTGCTCGAAGGTCAGGTTCGCCGGCTTCGGGGCGATCCGGTCCTCCCGGGCCCGGGCGTACTCGGCGAAGGCACCGGTGCAGGTGCCGAACACCTCGTCACCGGGCGCGAAGCGGGTGACCTTCGCCCCCACCCGCTCGACGCGGCCGGCGACATCCATGCCGGGTACGGGCTTCCTCGGTGCCCGCAGCCCCGAGACCAGACGCACCGGGTACGGCCTGCCGGTCATCAGGTGGTGGTCGCCGATGTGCACGCCCGCCGCGCGGACGGCGATCAGCACCTCGTCCTCGCCGATCGACGGGGGGTCGATCTCGGTGAACTCCAGGACGTCCGCCGTCCCGTACGTCTTCTGCACGATGGCTCTCATGGTGACCCCTCCTCGGGATCCGGGTACTGGAACACGTCGTCGAGCGGCACCCCGAACACCCGGGCGATCCGGAAGGCCATCTCCAGGGAGGGCGAGTAGCGCCCCTTCTCGATCGCGATGACGGTCTGTCGGGTCACGCCGATGCGATCGGCCAACTCCGCCTGCGTCATCTCCCCGTTCGCGAAACGAAGGGCGCGGATCCTGTTCGTGACCCCGGTCGGCTTCACCATGGGTGGAATCCTCGCCGATAGGCGACGATCCGTGCCGCCGACCCGAGGGCCGCCGACAGGACGAAGGCCAGGTAGAGGGCGTTCGCGATCCAGAAGTGCGGCCACTCGGCCAGGGCCATGGCGAGCGCCGCCACGCCCCCGACCACCACGAGGGATTGGCCGACGTACTCCCCGAAGCGGTCGATCTCCCGGTCCCGCTGGTCCTTCCGGTCGGACCCCTCGGGCCGGATCGCGGCGATCGCGATGCGCGACACGATGCCGGCGGCGATGGAGAGGCCCACCGCCACCAGCAGCGTCGGCACGTACGACACCTCCGCGAGCGGGGTGCCGTCCCCCGCCCGGCCGAGCACCACCACCGCGTAGACCGCGTAGACGCCGAGGGCGAGCGCCCCCTGCACCCACGCCCATCTCTCCTCGAAGGCCACGACCCCTCCCCATGTCAAAGAAACCTGACATGAGCGAAGGTAAAGCAACCACGACACCATGTCAACGATTCTTTACTTCAAGGACCTCGGCGGACCCGGCGAAGGGTCCCGGGACGGTGGTGGGCCCCGGGAGGGGTCACATCCCGCGATCGGGGCCGTACCAGGCAGCCGGCCGGCGGTCCTCGGCGCTCATGGGCAGGTGTTCGAGCCGAACCGGGCCGGGATAGAAGTAGGTCCCGTTGGGATGGATGACCTCTTCGCCGAGGAGCTGACGGTGGAGCCACTCGGCGAAGCCCATGGGGTGTTCCCAGTAGCCGCCCTCATCCCGGTTGTGCACCACGACGCTCCATTCCGGAGCCCGTGAAGCGCGGCGCAGGAAGACCTGGAACCCGAAATCGGTCCCCAGCGCGGGGATCAGAGAGCCGTCGGCTCCGGTCTCCGGGTGGGGAAGGCCGTCCCAGTCGACCTCCCGGAATGCCTGCTCGGTCGCCCGGATCTCCTCGAGGAGGTTCCAGCGCGTGGTGGCGGGGTGGTGAAAACACAGATGACCGTTGAGACGGATGGGCGCGTACTCGTCGACGAACTCCTTGTAGTCCCCGGGAAGTTCCGTGCCGATGCCGGCTTCGGTGCGTTCCCAGGCGGCGGGGTCGGCGAATCGGCGACTCCCCGGCCCCAACATGGCGAAAACGGCGGACAGGTGGTCGGTCACGGATCACATCCTCGTGCGGGGCCCGGGACCCGGGTCGTTCGGGTGGGAGGTCGAAGTGACGGCGCCGGCCGCCGGAGCCCGGGGGCGGGGGTCTCCACCGGTTACCACCGTGGTGACCGTTCCCGCCCCGGGGGCCGGCGTTTCGCTCACCCCCCGGCGCGGAGGGCGGTGTCGAGTTCGCGGATGAGCTCGCCGGGGCGCCCGCCACCCGGGGGCGCGGCGGGCAACCGGGCGAGGACGGCGACGACCGCCGGCGGCGCGTGCCGCCGTGCCCACCCGGGAGTGCCCCCGTCGACCGGGGGGTCCTCCCCGGGGCTCAACTCCTCGGCCCGCGCGGCGTGGGCCGCCGCGCCGAGGACGTGCTTCACCTGATGCGCGCTCGCCTTCGGGTGCAGGTACGCGGCCGCGGCGGCGTGGCTCGCCGCCCGTGCGGCGTCGGCCGCCGCCGACGCACCCGCCTCCCCGGCGGCCTTGTACGCGGCCCATGCGCACCGGCGCAGGGCGTTGGTACGCCGCCCGCCGGCGGCGAAGGCGCGGGCGGCGTCGACAGCCTCCCGGGGACGCGTGTCGCCGGGCCGGTCCTGCTCGAAAAGCGCCAGGACGCGCTCCGCGCACGCGGCGGCCCACCCCGCGATGGCGCGCAACTCGTCCTCGTCCAGCTCGATCCCGTCCGCATCGGTCACCACGCCGCCATCCTGCCCCGGGGGACCGACACGGGGAGCCGGGCCCCGGGCGGTGGAGGACGTCCCCCGCCCCACCGATGCCCCCGTCCCATCCCGGCTCAGGAGCCGCCGGGAGCGGGGAGGGCGTGGGCGAGGGGATCGGACAGGAGGTGGGTGAAGGCGAGTTCGGCCGCACCGGTGAGGAGGGTGCGGTCACCGAGCCGACAGATCCGGAAGCGGGCGACCTCCCGGGAGGCGGGCAGGGCGTGGGTGTTGACGCGACTGCGGATGTGGGCGGCGGTACCGAGGTAGATGTCCGGCAGGGTGCCGCCGAAGATGATCAGGGCCGGGTTGTAGAGGTTGATCAGGTTGACGATGCCCACGGCGAGCCAGTCGCCGACGGTGTGCAGGGCGGCGCGCGCCGTCACGTCGCCCCGATCGGCGGCGTCGATGACACCGCGGATCCCGGCGCGGCCGGTGGCGGCACCGACGGGGCGCCGGGCGGCCTCCAGGAGCGCGTCCTGGCCGGCCTCCGCCTCCAGGCAACCCCGGGAGCCGCAGGAGCAGGGCCTGCCGTCCCGGGGGTTGACCAGCATGTGGCCGACCTCGCCGCCGTATCCGCTGTGTCCGCGCAGCAGCCGGCCGCCGGAGATGACGCCGCCGCCGATGCCGATGTCGCCGTGGAGGTAGACGAGGTCCTGGTAACCGACCCCGGCACCGCGGCGGTGTTCGGCGAGGGCCCCGAGGTTCGACTCGTTGTCCAGCAGGACGGGCAGGCCGAGGCCGAGGCGCCGCGTGAGGTTCTCCCCGAACTCCTCCTCCGTCCAGCCGATGTTGAAGGCCGAGCGGACGAGGCCGTCGGGGTGGCGAACCATGCCCCGCACCGCCGCCCCGGCTCCGACACAGACGGCGTCGGGCGGCGCCGTGTCCCTCATCTCCGCCGCGAAGCCGGCCAGCGTGGCGGCGGTCTCCCCGGGGTGCAGGCCGATCCGGGGGGCGACCGTCTCCCGGTGGTCCAGGAAGGCGCCGCCGAGTCCGATGCGGGCGGCGGCGAGGTAGTCGACGCCCACGTCGAAGGCGAACACGTAGCGGCTGACGGACTCGGGCCGGACGACCAGGGACGGCCGGCCGGCCCGGCGCGTTTCCCGGGGCAGCTCCTCACGGACCAGGCCGGCCGTGGTGAGCTCGGTGACCAGCGCCATGATGGTGCTGCGGTTGAGCCCCATGCGGTCCGCCAGAACGGCCCGGGAGGCGGGACCGCCGAGGTGGATGTGCCGTAGCAGAGTGCTGAGGTTCTGCCGGCGGATCTCCTCCTGGGAGGGACCGGCCTTCATCATGCTCCGCCCTCATCGTCGTACGGCACGGCGGCGGGAAAGCGCGTCCACGCCCGCGGCGACCAGCAGCACCGAACCGGTGACGGCGTACTTGACGCCGGAGCTGTACCCCATCAGTCCCATGCCGTTCTGGATGACGGCGACCACCATACCGCCCAGTACGGCGTTGATCAGGCGACCTCTGCCGCCGAACAGGCTGGTCCCCCCGATCACGGCGGCGCCGACCGCCAGCAACAGCACGTTGCTGCCTCCGGTGTTGGGGTCCACGGAGTGACCGCGGGAGGCGGCGATGATGCCGCCGACCGCCGCCAGCGAGGAGCAGATGACGAACGCGGAGACCCGTATCGCGGTGACGTTGATACCGGCCCGGCGGGCTGCCTCGTGGTTGCCGCCGACGGCGTAGATGTGCAGGCCGAAGGAGGTTCGGCTGAGCACGAAGGTGCCGATGACGAGCAGCGCGACGATGACCGGCACCACGATCGGCACGCCCTTGACCGAGTCGACCACGAGGGAGCGGCTGCGCTCCTGGTTGAGCAGGTGGACGGCGATGCCGCCGAGGAGGGCGAGTCCGCCGATCCGTGCCGCGACCAGCACGGGGGGAGCGGTGGTCAGGCCGCGCCGCCGGCGGTTGCGCATCTGCCGCAGTTGCACCGCCGCGAACCCGCCGACGCCGACGCCGAGCAGTACCCAGCCCAGGACGGGGGGCAGGTTGTCGTTGGCGATGGCGAGGATCACCGGGTCGTTGATGGAGATGTTGGTGCCCTCCTCCAGCAGCATCAGGACGATGCCCTGGAAGGCGAGGAAGGCCGCGAGGGTGACCACGAAGGATGGTATGCCGATTCGGGCGACCAGCACTCCGAGCACCAGGCCGATGAGCATGCCGGTGAGCACGGCGGCGAGCACGGCGGAGTACCAGGGCCAGCCCTGGTCGGTGAGCAGGACGGCCAGGACGGCGGCGCAGACGCCGCTGGCGAAGCCCGCGGACAGGTCGATCTCGCCCAGCAGCAGCACGAACACCAGGCCCATGGCGATGGCGATGCTGCCCGCCCCCTGGGTGAGGAGGTTCGCGAAGTTCAGGTTGGACAGGAAGACCGGGCGCATGATCGCGAAGATCACGCAGAGCACGACGAGGCCGAGGATGGCCGGCAGCGACCCCAACTCCCCGCCCCGCAGCCGGTCCAGGTAGTCGCGGCCGACGGCGCGGATGCCGTCGACGGTCGAGGGCGGCTGCGCGGCGGTCTTCTCGGGGTGGAGGGCGGTGGTCATGCGGTGGCTCCGTTGGTGGTGGCGAGGCCCAGATCCCCGCTGCGGCCGGAAGTGATGAGTTCGACGACCTGCGATTGGGTGACGTCGGTCGTCCTGACCTGTGCCGCCATCCGGCCCAGGTAGAGGGCCGCGATCCGGTCGGAGACCGCGAACACGTCGTTGAGGTTGTGGGAGATCAGCACGACGGTCAGGCCGTTGTCGGCCAGCCGCCGGACCAGTTCGAGGACCTGGGCGGTCTGCGCGACGCCGAGGGCGGCGGTCGGCTCGTCGAGGATGACGACCTTGCCGTTCCACAGCACCGCCTTGGCGATGGCCACGGTCTGCCGCTGGCCGCCGGAGAGGTGGGAGACCTGCTGGCGCACGGATTTGACGGTCCGTACCGAGAGGCCGGCGAGGGTCCGGGCCGCCATCTCCTCCATGGTGGCCTCGTCCAGGATCGGGCCGCGGCGCTTCTCCCGGCCCAGGAACATGTTCTGCACGATGTCGAGGTTGTCGCACAGCGCCAGGTCCTGGTACACGATCTCGACGCCCAGCGCGGCCGCGTCCCGGGGTCCGTTCACCTGGACGCGCTCACCCTCGAACAGGTACTCGCCGGCATCGAAGGAGTGAATGCCGCCGATGCACTTGACCAGGGTGGACTTGCCGGCGCCGTTGTCCCCGACGAGGGCGGTCACCTCGCCGGGGTAGGCGCTGAACGCCACGTCGTGCAGGACCTGGACCGGTCCGAAGCTCTTGTCGATCCCGCGCAGTTCGAGGATCGGGGTCACCGTCATGGGAGAGGACTCCTCGGGTCGTGGAGGGGCCGCGGGTCCCTGGCCCGTTGGCGGGACCCGCGGCGTGCCGGGGGTGTCCCGGCGTTCGGAGGGGTGTCAGTTGATGCCGGCCTCTTCGCACAGGGCGGCGTACTCACCCGTGCACAGCTCCTCCTTGGTGACGTAGCCGTCCTCGACGACGTCCTTGACGTTGTCGCGGAAGATGGCCTCCGGGCTCTCCAGCACGGACGGCACCTCCCGGTCGCCCTCGGGGTCGTGGACGGTCGCGTTGGTCTCGGCCTCCTCGCCCCTGGCCAGGGACACCGCGAGCCGGACGGCTGCCTCGGCCTCCTTCTTGACCGCCTTGTAGACCGTCATGCACTGGTCACCGGCGAGGATGTTCTGCAGACCCTGGACGGTGGCGTCCTGCCCGGTGACGGGCACCTCGCCGTTGCGGTTCTGCTTGCGCAGCACGGCGATGGCGGCGTTGCCCAGGCCGTCGTTGGCGGCGAGCACACCGTTGATGCCGGGCTCGCTGGTGAGCATCTGCTCGAAGATGGTGGTGGCCTCGGCGTTGTCCCAGTCGGGGACGGACTGGTCGGGTCCCTTGGTGTACTCACCGGCGTCGTACTTCGGATCCAGGACGCCGTTGTAGCCCTCGGCGAAGAGCAGGGCGTTGTTGTCGGTCGGGGAACCGTTGAGGGTGGCGACGAGCGGCTGCTCCACGCCCTTCTCCTCCAGGCAGGCCGCCAGGCCCTCGCCCTGCAGCCTGCCGACCTCGGTGTTGTCGAAACTGACGTAGTACTGGGCGGAGCCGCCGAGGGTGAGCCGGTCGTAGTCGATGGTCGCCACACCCTGCGACTTGGCCTTCTCCAAGACGGCCTTGCCCGTGCCGCTGTCCAGGTTGACGATCATCAGGACGTTGACCCCGTTGGTGATCATCTGGTCGGCGATGGTCTGGAAGTCCTGCTTGTCGCCCTGCGCGTTCTGGATGTCGTACTCGACGCCGGCGGCCTCGAACGCCTCGGCGAGGTACTTGCGGTCCGCGGTCTCCCAGCGGGCCGAGGACTTGCTGTCCGGCAGGATCACGCCGATCCTCGGCGTCGCGCCGTCCGAGCCGGTGCCGCTGCCGTCGTCCGAGGAGGAGTCCCCGCAGGCGGTGAGCGAGGCGAGCAGGGTCGCGGAGGCGACGGTGAGGAGGATTCCCTTGCGCATGGGCAGGGTCCTTTCTGAGGGGTACGACGGAGAGCGCCCGTCCGACGGATGCTCCGTCGGCGAGAGAAATCAGCGGTAAGTGCGCACTTGACCGAACTGCGGGTCCGTGACCGATCCACCCGGTTGAATGTTGTGAGCGGGAACGTATTGCCGCGCGGAGCGACTGCACCAGACCCGGGTACGGAAAATTTGTTGCGAGCGATAACAATCAGATGACGCCCCGGCGTGGAGCCTGCGCGCACACCGGCCGACCCTCCCGTCCCACCTCGGCGGACACCTCCGGCGGGGCCTGAGCAGGACCATCGACGGAACATCGACGACACGTCGACCCGTCCCGCCCGGAAGGGCCCCGGGGCCGGAACCCCGTCATGGCCGTCACGGCCGCCGTGGTCGCCCCGCCCGGTCGGCTCCGGCACGGCGGACGCCCCGGATGCCCGCGACGCCCCGGCGGACGTCGCCCCGGGCACCTCGTTCCGTGTGAGCGTCCCCGACCGGGCCCGGAGCCGGCCCCGGGCCCTGCCGCGGGGTCACGTGCCACCGGCTGCGGGGAGTCGGTGGGCGTGGCATCGGCCGGGGGAACCGGGGAGGGGGCGACTCCGGCTCGGCCTCCACCGAGTCCGTCACGGACCGCACGACCGGATGGCGGGAGTCCCCGGTCGTGTCCTCTTCCGAGCAGGGGTGTCCGCCCGACGGAGGGGAAACGGCGGGCGGTCCCCCCGGCCGCGCGGGACGGTCTCCGCGCCCGGAGGGGACCCGGGGCATCGAGCCCTCAGCGCCGCTCCCCCGCCTCCTCCCCGATGTCCTGTTCCGTCCAGATGGTCTTGCCGGTGGATGTGTAGCGGCTGCCCCAGCGGTGGGCGAGCTGGGCGACCAGGAAGAGACCGCGTCCCCCCTCGTCGGACAGACGGGCCCGGCGCAGGTGGGGCTGGGTCTGGCTGGGATCGGAGACCTCGCAGATCAGCCGCCGGTCGCGGATCAGGCGCAGGCCGACGGGACCCCCCGCGTAGCGGATGGCGTTGGTGACCAGCTCACTCACGATCAGCTCGGTGGCGAAGACGTGCTCCTCCAGGCCCCAGGCGGCCAGCTTCTCGCAGGCCAGGGCGCGGACGCGGGCCACCCGGCCGGGATCGGCCGGCAACTCCCAGAAGGCCGTGTCCTCGGACGGCACGGCCCGAACGGTGGCCAACAGCACCGCCAGATCCTCCGCGCGTTGCCGCCCGCGCAGCCGGGCCAGGATGTGCCGGGTCGGGTCGGAGGGCGGCTCGCCGGCCTCGGCGGCGGCGAGTGCCAGTTCCCTCAGCCAGGACGGCCCCCGGCCGTCGTCGGCCGGAGCGGGGCCGGGCTCCCCGCTGTGGAAGGCGAGCACGTCACCCGGCGTCAGACGCAGCTCGACCGGTTCGAAGGGCTCTCCACCCCCGCCGAGCGGCGGTCCGGGCCGAAAGTCCACCGCCGACACCTCCCCGCTCCGCGCCTCCGCCAGCAGCGGCGGGGGATGGCCGGCACCGGCGATCAAACATTGACCGGTGATCGGGCAATAGGTGGCGTAGAGGCAGGTGGCTCCGGTCAGGGAACCGGCTCCGGCCACCCCCTCTCCCCCCTCGTCCTCCGCGAAACGCCGCACCAGGTCGTCCAGGTGACTCAGCAGCTCGTCGGGGGCGGGGTCCAGGTCGGCCAGGGTCTGCACCGCCGAGCGCAACCGTCCCATCGCCCCGGCGGCGTTCACCCCGGCCCCGGGCACCCGCCCGACCACGAACGCCACCCGCGTACCCGACAGCTGGATCACGTCGTACCAGCTGCCGCCGGTGTCGGCCGCGGTGCCGGCCGGCACATACGCCCCGGCGGTCCGCGCCGCGGTCAGTCGCGCCGACAGCCGCGGCAGCAGGCTGCGTTGCAGCGCCTCCACGGTGCGTCGCTCCCGGGTGTAGCGCCGGGCGTTGTCCAGTCCCAGCGCCAGACGTGAGCCGATCTCCTCCGCCAGCTGGACATCGGCCGCGTCGAAGGGGGTCCTGTCACCGGTACGCCACAGCGGCACCGCGCCCAGCACCACACCGCGCGCCAACAGCGGAAGCACCAGCATCGAGGTGGCCGCGTCCGGCAGGCTCAGTCGCGCCCGCTCCGGGTCCTGCGCCGATGCCGCCCGCAACTCCCTCATGTCCGGCATGAACCCCGTCACGCCGCGCCGCACGTGCTCGGCTTCGACATCCCCCGGGAAGAATGTCTCACCCCGCTGGTGGACCTCTTCGGGCCAGGGCCCCCACCCGGCCGCCACCGCCACCCGCCGCATGGGCGTTTCCGGGCCGAACCATCCGGCCTCCTCACCGTCCAGCACCGCCTCGGTCAGGTCGACCGCTCCCAGGTCGGCGAAGACCGGCACCAGCAGGCCCACCAGTTCCTCGGCGTTGCCCACCACGTCCAACGACCCGCCGATCCGTCCCGCGGCCGCGCGCAGCAACTCCAGCCGCTGCTGCGCACGCGGACCGGAGACCAGCACCCCGCCACCGGCCGCGGCCACCCGCATCCCGAAGCGGTCCCGCAGCTCCGCCCCCGCCACCGGCACCAGCCACACCAGGAAGCGCGCCGAGCCACCCGCCAGGAGCACCGAGACGCTCACGTCGGCCGTGATCCGCCCGCCTGCCGGACGCCGCAGCGCCGCGCGCCTGCTGCTGCGGCGCTCCTCCCGGGCCTCCTCGACCAGACCCGCCCACACCGATCGGTCCTCGAACAGGGAGGCCACGCCCACCCCGCGCACCGCCTCGATGCCGCCGCCCAGCAGGTCCACCACCGGGGAGGTCGCGGTCAGGACCGTGCCCTCGCCGTCCAGGAGCAGCAGGGCGGGCTGCTCCCAGTCAGCCGCGCCCCACGGCCCGCCGCTCCCGGTCATGGCGCTCCCCGGCCCTCGCCCGCCCTCACAGCAC
>NZ_VKHS01001189.1 GCF_014141525.1 Streptomyces calidiresistens | reverse complement strand
GGCCCGGGCCCCCCGCCCGGCCCGGACCACCAGCGAGCGCCAGCCCGGCAGCGCGGCGTGCCGGTCCCCCCGGGCGCGGGTGACCACCGGTCGGTGCGGGGCGAGTTCGGCGAACAGCTCGTCGAGCACGGCCCGGGCGAGCCCGGCGCCGGGGCAGGCGTGCGGGCCGGCGCCGAAGACCAACCGGGCCGTGGCCGGCGGGGCCGGGTCGGCGGGGTCGAGGTCCCGGCGGTGGGCCAGGGCCCCGTGCCGCACCACCAGCAGCAGGCGCGCCCCGGCGGGGACCGGCCGGCCGGCGACGGTGCCGGGCGCGGCGGAGCGCCGGGGCAGCACCGGGGAGGGCGCGACCACCCGCAGCGCCTCGTCGGTCAGGACGGCCCGGTGTCCGGGGTCGTCGGCCCACGCCCACAGCCGGGCGTCGGCGCAGCGCGCGACCGCCCGGGGCAGCAGGGACACGGTGGTGGCCACGGCGGCGGTCACCACCGTCGCCCGCAGCGCCGCGTCGGGGGCCGGGCCCGGGTCGGCGGCTTCGCGGAGCAGGGCGGCGAGCCGGTCGGCCGAGCGGCGGGCCCGTTCGGCCGCCCGCCGGCGGGCGGGGGGCCACGGTGCGGGCAGGTGGGCGCGGACCGCGTCGGCGGCGGCCCCGAGGGCGGCGTCGGCCAGCTCCCGGGGGTCGCCGGGGTGGTCCACCAGGGCGGCGGCGGAGACCCCGGCCAACTCCCGCGCCAGGTCGGCGACGTCCACCTCCGCGCCGTGCGCCAGGGGTTCCAACCGGCGGCGCAACACCTCCCGCCGCAGGGGTCGGGTGCGCTCGACGCCGGCCGTGCCGAGCCGGTCGGCCAGGCTCCGGCGGCCGGCCCGGTGCTCCCCGCCGCTCGCGTCGAACAGGGTTCCGGAGCCGACGAGTTCGCGGGTGATGGACCCGGTGGTGCCCTCCCCGGTGCGATCCAGCGTCAGGCGGGTCAGGGCTTCCCGACAGGCGTCGGTGCCGTGGACGATCACGGTCCCGCCGATCCGCCGGACCGGGGCGCGCCGGCCGAGGGTCAACAGCGCGAGGAGGAGGGGGTGGGAGGCGAGGAGCACCCGGCGGTCCCGGGCCCGGGCGAATGCCCGACGCCTGGCCGGCGCGGGCGCCGGGAGGGGCCCGGGCGGCGCCCCGGCC
>NZ_VKHS01001188.1 GCF_014141525.1 Streptomyces calidiresistens | reverse complement strand
CAGGTGGGGGGCGCGTTCGGCCCAGTGCTCGCGGTCCCGGCGGCGGCGTTCGGCCCAGCGGGGGTCCTCCGCGCGGCCTCTTTGGACGGCGGCGAAGGTCGTGGAGGGGGCGGGGAGTTCCCGGTCCGGGTCCTCGACCAGCTCGCCCCACTGCCGCATCAGCAGCATCCAGCCGGCCATGTCGGTGCACAGCACGTCCACGCCGACGTGGAGGCGGGTCGGGCCGTCCGGCAGGAACGCGGCGTGGATGTCGAACAGCGGCCAGGCCCCGGTGGGGCGGCAGCGGTGGGAAAGTTCGTGGCGCAGGTCGGCGAGGGCTCGTTCGGCCCGGTCGGCGGAGGTGGAGCGCAGGTCGGTGACCTCGATCCGGACGGGGGCCCCGGCGACCGGGAGGATCCGTTGCGAGCCCCGCTCGTCCACCGTCATGCGCAGCATGGGGTGGTGGGCCACGAGGCGGGCCCACGCCTTCTCCAGCCGCGCGAGGTCCGCCTCGGGGTCGCCGTTCGGGGGTGTGCGGTCGTACTCGTGGTAGTAGTGCGTCGCCACTCCCCCCAGGGGCAGTCCCTCGGCCCGGCCCGCCAGGTAGGAGGCCTGAATGGGTGTCAGCGGGAACGGCTCCTCGTCCCCCTCCCCCACCGTCGGGTGCGCCGTCGGCGACCCGTCACCGGACTGCCGGGCGGAACGTCCTCCCCCGGCGGACCGGATCGGGTCCCCGGCGGTGCCGGGGGCTTCCCCGCCGGGCGCCCCCTGGTCCGTGAGGTGTCGGGCGACGCGGTCGGCGGTGGCGTTCTCGCCGAGCAGCGCGGTCAGGGGCAGGTCCCGTCCGGTGCGTTCGCGGATGCGGCGGCGCAGGCGCACGGCCGTGAAGGACTCCAATCCCAGCGTCACGAGCGGGGCCCCGGGGTCGACCCGGTCCGGTTCCGTGCCGAGCACCTCGGCGACGCACTCGACGGTGTGGACAAGGGCTTCCTCTACCCCCGTGGGGTGGCTCATCCGTGGCTCCATCGGAGATGGGACATCCCCGGAATGCCTGGTGGAACCGGGGAGGTGGTCACCCGAAACCTAGATGGAAATGATTATCATGTCAATGATTTCCGGCCGGCCCCCTCCCCGCGGCGGAAGCGGGGCCCGGGGAGACCCCCTCCGGCTGTCTCTTATACACA
>NZ_VKHS01001187.1 GCF_014141525.1 Streptomyces calidiresistens | reverse complement strand
GAGTTGGAGTTGACCGTGCCCGAGGCGGCCGGGGGAGGGGGGCCGCGGAGCGGCCCGGTGATCACCGTCTTCGGCCCCGGCGAGATCTACCTGCGCAACCGGGGCGGGGAGGTGCCCCCGGACACCTGGGTCCGGGTGGGCACGGCCGGGGTGCCGGACGGCAACCTGGTGACCGGCGGCGCCACCGACCCGGCGACGGCGGCGGCCCTGCTGCGCGGCGTGACGCACGCCGAGGACCGGGGCCGGGTGGGGGCGGACGGCGAGCGGTGGTGGTACCACCGGGGCACGGTGGATCCCGCGGCGGCGGCGCGGGCGGTGCGCGGTCTGCCGGAACAGGGGCAGTTCGAGGCGGTGGCGGCCGGTCTGACGGGGCGGGAGGTGACCTTCGAGGCGTGGCTGGACGACGAGGGTCTGCTGCGCCGGGTCACCTATCGCTTCGGGACGGCCGAGGCGGGGGCGGGGGACCTGGTCTCCACCACCGAACTCCTCGACTTCGGGGTGCCGGTGCCGGTCCGGGTGCCCCCGGAGGGCGAGGTCGCCGACGGCACCGTCGCGGCCCGGTAGGCGCGGCGGGCCCCGCCGGCGGCACCCCGCCGCCGGTCGCGCCCCGCCCGCGCCGTCGCCGGATCAGGTGCGCAGCAGGCGGGCGATGGCGGCCGTCGCCTCGGCGACCTTCGCGTCGGCCTCCGGGCCGCCCTCGACGGCCGCCCGGGCGACGCAGTGCCGCAGGTGCTCCTCGAGGAGTTGGAGGGCGAAGGACTGCAGCGCCTTGGTGGAGGCCGACACCTGGGTGAGCACGTCGATGCAGTAGGCGTCCTCGTCGACCATGCGGTGCAGGCCGCGGATCTGACCCTCGATGCGACGCAGGCGCTTGAGGTGCGCCTCCTTGTCCTTGCTGTAGCCGTGCCCGGTGTGCTCGCCCGGACCGGCGTGCCGGTCGTGCTCGACGGCGGTCTCCCGCGGGGCGGTCATGCTCCTCCTCCGTGCGCGGTGGGTCCGCGATCTCGTGGTGGGTTCCGTCCCGGGGCCCGGGACGGGGACGCGGGGCCTCGACCGATACCCCGCCCCCGTATCCCTTTCCAGGGTAGTCGTCCCGTCGGACTCCGACGGTGGGGGAACGGTATCGGTCATTCCCCGATCCCCCTCGATCACTCCCGTCTCTT
>NZ_VKHS01001186.1 GCF_014141525.1 Streptomyces calidiresistens | reverse complement strand
GGGTTCGGGACCGGGGGCGGAGGCCCCGGCGAGGGCGGGCACCCCCCAGTCCCGGGCCACCTCGACGGCGTCCGCGCCGGGTCGGGAGGGCCCGCGCCGGATCGCGCCGGGGGTGTCCGAGAAGCGGGGCGCGGGGGCGGGCTGCACCAGTCCGTCGTGCTCCACGAAGGTTCCCCGGGCGGCCAGGTGGGGGTGATCGGGCGCCTCCCGCAGCGAGAGCACCGGCGCCACACAGGCGTCGGTGTCGGCGAACACCTCCATCCACTCGTCGCGGGTGCGTTCGGCGATCCGGGCCGCGATCGCGGCCCGCAGTTCCGATCGACGGGACGCGTCGTCGCGGTCGGGCAGCGTCGGGTCCCCGGCCAGGCCCACCAGCTCCAGGAACCCCTCCCAGAAACGGGGTTCCAGGGGGCCGACGGCCAGGTACCGGCCGTCGGCGGCGGCGTAGGTGTCGTACCAGGGGGTGCCGCCGTCCAGGAGGTTGGCCTCGCGACGGTCCCGCCAGGCACCGGCGGCCATCATGCCGTGCAGCATGGTGGTGAGGTGGGCGGTGCCGTCCACGATCGCGGCATCCACGACCTGCCCCGCGCCCCCGGCGCGCACCCCGTGGAGGGCGGCCAGGACCCCCACCACGAGGTAGAGGGAGCCACCGGCGTAGTCGCCCAGCAGGTTGGCCGGGACGGCCGGACGCCCCTCGGCGGGGCCGATGACGCCGAGGGCGCCGGTGATCGCGACGTAGTCGATGTCGTGCCCCGCGCGGCGGGCCAGTGGCCCCTCCTGGCCCCAGCCGGTCATCCGGCCGTAGACCAGCCGGGGGTTGCGGGTCAGGCAGGCGTCGGGGCCGACGCCCAAGCGTTCGGCCACGCCGGGCCGGTAGCCCTCCACCAGCACATCGGCGCGTTCGACCAGGTCGAGCACCCGCTCGGCGGAGCCCTCCCGTTTGAGGTCCAGCAGCACCGAGCGCTTGTTGCGGTTGGTGATGTCCCATCGGGGGTCGATGTGCGGCCAGGCACTGCCGGGGCGATCGACCCGCACCACGTCGGCGCCCAGGTCGCCCAGGATCATCGCGGCGAAGGGGCCGGGCCCGATCCCGGCCAGTTCGACCACCCGCACGCCCGCCAGGGGGCCGCCCCGCGGTCGGGGGGCGTCCGCCCCCGGGGCGGTGCCCGCCCC
>NZ_VKHS01001185.1 GCF_014141525.1 Streptomyces calidiresistens | reverse complement strand
GGCCCGGGGGCGGGTGGGACGTCAGTCCCCGGCGCCGTCGCGGACGCGCAGGTCCTTCCGGGAGACCTTGCCGACGCCGGTCTCCGGGAAGGCCTCCACGATCCTGACGAGGTCGGGGATCTTGTAGACGGCCAGGCCGCGTTCGCGCACGAAGCGGCGCACCTCGGCCGGCTTCGGCGGTTCCGCGCCCGGCCGCAGCACCAACCAGGCGCAGCTGCGCTCGCCCAGGTGGTCGTCGGGCACGGCCACGACCTGCGCGTCGTGCACGGCCGGGTGGGCCAGCAGGACGTTCTCCACCTCGGCGGCGGCGATCTTCTCCCCGCCCCGGTTGATCTGGTCCTTGGCCCGGCCCTCGACCACCAGGTGGCCGGTGGGCAGGCGGCGGACCAGGTCGCCGGTGCGGTAGAAGCCGTCGGCGGTGAAGGAGCGGGCGTTGTGCTCCGGGGCCCGCCAGTAGCCGCGGATGGTGTAGGGGCCGCGGGTCAGCAGGTGGCCCACGGCGCCGGGGGGCACCTCCCGGTCGGCGTCGTCGACGATGCGGATCTCGTCGTCCGGGGAGATGGGCCGACCCTGGGTGGTGAGGACGATGTCCTGCGGGTCCTCGGCACGGGTGTAGTTGACCAGGCCCTCGGCCATGCCGAAGACCTGCGTCAGCTCGCAGCCCAGCGCCGGGGTCACCCGGCGGGCGACCTCCTCGGCGAACCGGGCGCCGCCCACCAGCAGGGTGCGCAGGGGGGCGAGACGGGCGCGGGCGCCGGGGTCACGGGCGGCCTCGATCCAGGCGAGTGCCAGCGGCGGGACGACGCCGGTGAGAGTGACGCCCTCGCGTTCGATCAGGGGGAAGGCGGTGGCGGGGTCGGGGGACGGGCACATCACCACCCGACCGCCGGCGTAGAGGGCGCCGAGGGTGCCCGGTGAGCTGAGGGGGAAGTTGTGCGCGGCGGGCAGCACGCACAGGTAGACGCTCTCCGCCGTGACACCGCAGATCTCGTTGGAGCCGCGCACGGAGTACAGGTAGTCGTCGTGGGTGCGGGGGATGAGCTTGGGCACGCCGGTGCTGCCGCCGGAGAGCTGGAGGAAGGCGGGGTCGCCGGGCTCCGGGCCGGTGGGAAGCCGACCGCCGGGCAGCGTGGCGGGGTCGCGGGGGATGTCGGCGAGGGCGGTGTGCGGGCCG
>NZ_VKHS01001184.1 GCF_014141525.1 Streptomyces calidiresistens | reverse complement strand
GGCCCCGGCCGCGCCCCGGTCCCGGACCGGCCTCCCTGCCCCCTCTCCTCCGTCCGGGGTGTGGTCACCGCCTCTGTCACGGCCCGGGACGGGTCGTCCCGGCAGGTCACAGGGCCCGTGGGTGTGCTGGAGGGTGACGGGCACCGGTACACCCGGGAGTACACCGCCGGTACACCCTCGCCCGAGGTCCGCGGACCGTCCGACCGACCGTTCTCCCGGCCCCCGGGTCTCCTGCCCGGCCGCCGTGGCGGTCCTCGTCCGGTGCGGCGCCCCGACCTGTGGTTGACCACGGTGGTCAAGCCTCCGGTCAACCCCTCGAAAAGGCGCATGGAGGCCCGTTGTCGGCCGGGTGTGGAAGTGGTGGCGTCCTTCCGTTCGGGAAGTCGGGAGAGCAGGGGAGAGCGCGGTTTCCGGTGCGGTGGGAAGGACCGCGAGGGACAGGAAATGCCGCCGGTTCGCACGGAAGTGGTGCCGCGCCGGGGAAGCGGAAGGACACCTTTCCAAGGAGAATTCAGTGCCCGTTGCCGTATCAGGAATCGGGGAAGGGTTTCCGATTACAGCGGTATCCGATCCGGGCCATTCCTCTACTGTCGGTTGTCGAATCCGGTAGCGACCGGAAAAGTTCCGATGAGTCGTTTCCCGGATTTGTCGGATCGCCGGGGGATATGGCGTCGTTCTCCAGTCCCTACACAGCACATCACCGTGATGCATCACCGGATGAACGATCCCCGGAGTGTGGCAGCCAAAGAGGTTCCGTCGGCTCGAAGCGCAAGCGGAGAGCCGGAAGGGTACCCCTCCGAACTCCGGATACGGCGAAAGTTTTGACGGAGGGAAGCACGGCCCGGGTGGTGCGGTGTGGCCTGTCCCCGGGAGGGTGCCCGTCGTGCGGCCCGGGCCCGGACGGTCCGTCACCTCCATCGTGGGGGTGGTGGGCTGGAATCCCAGACCGTACACAGGGGCGCGCGTGATGCACCCCCTCCCGTAGCTGGCCATCGGGGCCCCGCTTGCGGGGCCCCACTATTCGCGCTTGCGCGAATAGTGCCGCCTTTCCGGGAATTCCGCTTGCGGAATTCCATTCCCCCGCTTGCGGGGGAATTCGGCGAAGCGAAGCGGAGCCGTCGCCACTCGCGAAGCGAGTGGCCGCACTTCCCGGCGCGCCAGCGCCGGGTATCCCGCTC
>NZ_VKHS01001183.1 GCF_014141525.1 Streptomyces calidiresistens | reverse complement strand
GGGCCGGGGGATCGCGGGCGGTGACTCCCGCGGTCGGGGACGATCGGCACGGGGTGCGGGTGGCCCGGGCGGATCGCCCCGACATTACCCGACAATGGTTTTCACAATCGCCCGGGCGGGGGTGACGTGTGCCTCATCGGACGCCGGCCCGTTCCCGTTCCGTCACGACCGGCGCCACCAGGGGGAGTTCCACGTGGAGGATTCCCTGACCCCCGTCCGGCTCGTCGCGTTCGTCGCACACCACCTTGCCCAGCGACCGCCAGAACGCCTCGGCCCCCGGAACGACGGGGTCGGTGTGCAGGTAGAGGGAGCGGTAGCCGCCCTCCGCGACGGCGAAGGCGACGAGTTCCCCCACCATGCGGCGGGCCAGGCCGCGCCGGCGGTGCTCCGGCCGCACGTAGACCCGGCGCAGCTGGGCGGTCTCCCCGGAGGGGTAGCGCTCGGCGAGCCAGGCGGGGTTCGGGGGGTGTTCCGGGCCCCGGGAGTCCAGTGCGGCGGTGCCCACCACCTCATCGGTTCCGTCCGGTCCGCTTCCCTCGCGCACGGCCACCAGCAGCACGTGGCGGGGGGAGCGCAGGTAGGCGGCGGCCGGGTCGATCACGTCGCCGTGCCAGCGCGGCACGTAGCCGGTGCCGAAGTCGCGGTAGAGCGTGTCGAGCATCACGGCCCGGGCGCCGTCCAGGTGCTCCTCGTCGGCCCGTTGGATGCGGTATCCATGCATCTGCACATCGTATGCGAGAAGCCGGGCCGATGATCGGGGCGGGGCGCGCCGGGGCGTGAGGGACGCCCGGGGCGGGTACCGTCGAAACGGATCACCTCCCCGGGGACCGGCCCGCGAGCCCGTCCCGACGCGTCGGGGCGGCCGGAACGACACAACGGAATCGGGGCGGAACCGATGCCAGGGACCGAAGCGGACCGGCGGGTCGACGGGCGTGCCGACGCGCGACCCGACCCGTTCCCCGACGGGAGTGGACCCCGCCGCATCCTGGTCGCCACCGACCTCTCCGACCGTGCCGGTCGGGCCGTGCGCCGGGCCGGCCTCCTCGCCGCCCGCTTCGACGCGGCCCTCACCGCCCTGGTGGTGGTGCCGGCGCGCGCCGACGCCGGGCTCGTCGGCTTCGTCGGCCGACGCCTGGAGGAACACGTCCGTCACCACCTGGCGGACCCGCCCCCCGGCAC
>NZ_VKHS01001182.1 GCF_014141525.1 Streptomyces calidiresistens | reverse complement strand
TAACTTGTGTCTAAGAGACAGGGTCACCACCGGACCGCCCCGGCGGGCCCCCGGGCCCCCCGTTCGGCTCCGGGCATCGCACGTCCGCGCCCCGGGGCTCGACCCCGGGGCGCGGACGTGGTGCACTGCCGGGTGGGGGTGATTTCCCGTGACCGGATCATCACGCGGCGGGCTCCGGACGTCCCGCCCCGCCCGGACCCGGCGTCCGGGCCGGCGACTCGCGGCCCTGGCGCTCTGCCTGCCGCTCGCGCTGCTGCCTGCCTGCGGGCTCGAACCGGCGAACGGCGGCGACGGCACCTCCCCCTTCACCGGGGTCGAGGGCCCGGACGGGCCCGTGCTCGCCGTCAAGGTGGACAACGTGGCCCCGGCCCGACCGCACACGGGGCTGGAGGACGCGGCCATCGTGTACGTGGAGGAGGTCGAGGCGGGCCTGACCCGGCTGGTCGCGGTGTACTCGGGCACGCTGCCCGACCGGGTGGGGCCGGTGCGCAGCGTCCGGGAGTCCGACCTGGAGCTCCTGGCCCAGTTCGACCGCCCGGCGCTGGGGTTCTCCGGCGCGCGATCGGCCCTGCTGCCGGAGATCTACGGCGCGCCGCTGCACGCGGTGGCCCCGGAGGACGCCCCCGAGGCGTTCGAGCGGGACGTCGATCGGATCGCGCCGCACAACCTGTACCTGGATCCGGAGGCCGTGCTGGAGGCCGCCGGGGACGACGTCTCCGCCTCCCGGGACATCGGGTTCCGCTTCGGTGACCCGCCGCCGGGCGGGGAGCCGACCGACGAGTACACGGTGTCCTTCCCGTCCGCCGCGGTGGGGTTCCGCTGGTCGGAGGCGCGGGAGCGGTGGGAGGTGTCCTTCGACGGCCAACCGGCGGGCAGCACAGCCGGCGGGACGTTGGGAGCGGCCACCGCGGTGGTGCAGTACGTCACCGTGCGCCCCTCGGAGTACGCGGACCGCGGCGGCTACGTGACGCCGTACACCGAGACCGTGGGGGACGGTCCCGTGGTGGTGCTGCGCGACGGGCGGGCGTACACCGGGGAGTGGAGCCGGCCCTCGGCGGGCGGCGGCACCCGTTTCACCGACGGGGAGGGCAACCGGATCACCTTCGCGCCGGGCCCGGTCTGGGTGGTGCTGGCGCCGGCCGGGGAGGGGTGAACGGGCGGCGCGCGCCGCCCGTTCACCC
>NZ_VKHS01001181.1 GCF_014141525.1 Streptomyces calidiresistens | reverse complement strand
GTCCGCCGGGGTCCGGGGCGGTCGGGCCGGCCGGCGTCGCGCGGCCCGGGGACGGGGTCGATCGGTACGGATCAGGAGGTGCCGGAGGAAACGATGACCAGCGACACGTCCCCGCCGGAGGCGGCCCTGGCCAGGTCCGGCGCCTCCGCGCGGCTCACCCGCAGGGTGACGGCGAGGTTGTTGCGTCCGGCGACGTCGGACTCCCCGAAGATGTTCTCGACCTTCACCCGCTCGGCGATCACCGTCTCGCGGGCGGAGCCCTCCTCGGCGGTGCGCTCGTCGCCCACCCAGTAGGCGGCGACGGAGTCACCGGCCTTGAGGCCGGAGGGGAACTGACCGGCGCGCAGCGAGACACCGACGATGACCTCGTCGCTGCCCAGCGTCTCGTCGGTGGTGAGCATCTCCCCGACCAGGAGGGTGCCGGCGACCAGATCCACGGCCGGCCGGTAGTCCTCGGCCAGCGCGCCGCGCTGGCCCCAGCGCACGTAGGAGACCGCCTCGTCCTCGGCGACGAGCACCGGGGCCATCGCCGAGTCCGGGATGGGCTGGCCGGCCGGCACCCGCTCGGTGATCTTGATGACCTCGATGCGGTCACCGGCCCGCAGCACCAGCGTGGCGGCGCCGAGGGCGCCGACGAGGATCAGCAGGACGGCCAGGGCGGCGAGGGCGGGCTTGCGCTCGCGAGGGGGCGTGGGCAGGCGGTCCGCCACCACCGGTGCCCCCGTCGTCACGGACCTGTTCGCATTCGCGGCAGCCCGGTCCCGGGTCTTCACGCCACCACCCCCGCGGTCGACTCGCGCCCGAGCGGGCGCTTGGGGATTCGCGGGCACCGGGTCGGGCCCGCGAACCGTGTCTCGGTTGTTCTCGTGTCCCTCGTCCCCGGCGGGGTCTCCCCCCGCGCGTCCCCGGCTCCCGGTACCGCACGTGGTCGGTGACCCGTCCGGTCGATCGCCGGCGGGGATCGCCCACCCGCGCGGCACACCGGACGCGGTCGTTCCCCCGGTCGCGGCGGGGTCGGTTCGCCCGATTCCCCTCGTGGCCGCCCCTGTCGGGCGGGCAGGACGCTCGAACGGTATCAGCCGCCCGAGTGGCCCTACAACGGCAGGGCTGTCACACCCGTGCAACAGCCATTGACCACGCGGTGATCGGGGAGCGAGCGGGGTGGAACGGGCCGGAAGGGGGT
>NZ_VKHS01001180.1 GCF_014141525.1 Streptomyces calidiresistens | reverse complement strand
GGAAGGAGGGGGAAGGAGAAGAAAGGGAGGGAAAGGGAGGGAAAGGAAGAGGGGTAAGAAAAGGGAAGAGGCGGGAGAACCGGTGCACCGGAGACCCGCGGGGGCCGGGTGTCGACATGCGCCGACCCCGTTCGGCAATGCGGAATAGCATGGGGGTGTTCCGGCCCGGTGGGCCGGGGCCCGCGGAGGCGCGGGCGGGACCGAGCCCGGGCGACCCCGCGGCGAGCCGGAGGGAGAAGCCGCATGGCGCGGACCATCCAGTCGCTGGAGCGCGCCGCGGCGGTGCTGCGCCTGCTGGCGGGCGGTGAGCGCCGACTGGGGTTGTCGGACATCGCCTCCACGCTGGGACTGGCCAAGGGCACCGCGCACGGCCTGTTGCGCACCCTCCAGCAGGAGGGCTTCGTCGAGCAGGACCCCGTCAGCGGGCGGTACCAACTGGGGGCGGAACTGCTGCGGCTGGGCAACAGCTACCTGGACGTGCACGAACTGCGGGCCCGGGCGCTGGTCTGGACCGACGACCTCGCCCGTTCGGGCGGGGAGAGCGTCCATTTGGGGGTCCTGCACCACCAGGGCGTGTTGATCGTGCACCACGTCTTCCGCCCGGACGACAGCCGGCAGGTCCTGGAGATCGGGGCGATGCGTCCGCTGCACTCCACCGCGCTGGGCAAGGTGTTGGCGGCCTGGGATCCGGTGGCGCACAGCGAGATGCTCGACGCCGGCCTGACCCCGATCACCGACCGCACGGTGACCGACCCCGCCGCACTGGAGCGGGAACTGGAGGAGACCCGGCACCGGGGTTGGGCGGGTGAGAACGGCGAGACCTGGGAAGGTATCGCCGCGGTGGCGGCCCCGATCCTGGACCGGCACCGCATGCCGGTGGGGGCGGTGGGCGTCACGGGGGCCGTGGAGCGGGTGCACGCGGACGGCGGGGGGCCGCGACCGCGCCTGGTGGCGGCGGTGCGGGACTGCGCCCGGTCGATCTCCCGGGACCTGGGGGCCGATCGCTTCCGGGGCGTGTCGCTCGGAAGCGAATAACCCAAATAAGTCATACCATCACATATGCGGGACACAGAGTCCCGAACCGGATTGAACAGGGCGCTCCAGAAGTGGGGCGCCCTGCCCCGTCATCCGGCCGATTCCATCGACCCCCGACCTCCATCCCGACCACCGCCCCGGAGCCGCAC
>NZ_VKHS01000118.1 GCF_014141525.1 Streptomyces calidiresistens | reverse complement strand
CGCCCGCCCCGATCACCCCCGAGCAGGCCGTGCGGCACCGCGCCGAGCCGGACGCCGCCCTCACCGCCCACCGGCGGGCCGGAGAAGCCCGGTCGCAGGCTGAGCCTGTCGGCGGAGCATGACAGGCTCAGCCCGTAATTGACGATTTCGCGAAAGAGTACTTGCACAGCGATCCACGAGATATCCGCGAGGCGATGCTCTGGAATCTCGACGGGCTCATCGAATACGACATCCGCCGCCCCCTGACCTCGACGGGAACCAACCTTCTCGGCCTGGTCAAGCACCTGTCGATCTCAGAATCCAGGTACTTCGGCGAGGTCTTCGACCGACCGTTCCCCGAACCCCTGCCCCGGTGGGACGACGCTGAGGAGCGCGGCGCCGCCATGTGGGCGACCGAGCACGAAACCCGGGATGAGATCACCGACCGCTACCGTCGCGTTTGGGGGCATTCGGACACGACGATCACCGCCCTCGCCATCGACTCCCCCGGCCACGTGCCCTGGGGGCCACACCCCCATGTGAAGCTGTTCAACGTCCTGGTCCACATGCTCACCGAGACCAGCCGGCACGCCGGACACGCCGACATCCTGCGCGAACAGCTCGACGGCTCGACAGGGACAACAGCCGAATACTCGACCCCGCAACGCGACGGGGCCTTCCGGGAAGTCCGGGGCGCGAAGATCGAGCGGGCCGCCAGAGCGGCCGTCGGGAGTGGTGAGGTCAGAAATTTCCGACCCTCGCCGCACGTTCCGAGCCCCGATTCACGCGGTGGATCCGGGCCCAGCGGAACACGGGAAACTTCGGCGGCGACCAGGAAGACCCCGTCCCCCCCCCACTGGCAAAGGCCCGGCTCAGGAAGGCCAGAAAACCATCTGGTGCACACGGGGAGAGGCCCGTACATTTACGCACCGCCGCCTCAATCCTGTTGAGGGGCGCAGCTGCATCATTCGCCTCACGGGGGAGGTAAGCAATGACACGCATCTTATTAGTGCCCGGGGCATGTGCCATGACCACCCATACCCTCGAGCTGAACCCTGGAGAGGTGCTCACCTTCGGGCGCACCGATGACCGGCCGCGTACGGGCGGCCCGCATCTGGCCATCCGGCACGCGGGGGTTTCCCGGCGGGCCGGGATCATCACCGCCGCCAGCATGTACTGGAGCCTGACCAACCTCAGTACCGGCCGGACCTATGTGGTGGAGAACCCGGAGGGCGCCGGAGAACACATCAAGATCGCTCCAGGGAGAGTGGAGGCGCCCATCCCGTTCGAATTCTCGCGGGTGCTTCTTCCAGCCGGCGAGGAGGTACTCAGCTTCGACGTGTGGGCGCCGGGGCACGAATATCTGGTGCCGGCCCCGGATTCCCTCTCGGGCGAGCTCACGGCACCGGCCTTTCCCCTGGACCGCACCAGGCGGTACTTCCTGGTGCTGGTCGCGTTGTGCGAGCCGAAACTGCGTGAGGAGCCGTTCGCGCCCGTGCCGACCGTGGCCGAGATCGTCCGGCGGCTAAAACCCGTGTGGCCCGCCGCGACTTCGACCGCCGTCCAGTGGAACATCGACTACCTCGCGGTGAAGGTCCGCCTCAAGCCCCCGCCGGAGACGATGGCCGAGGGCGGGCCGCGCTTCAACGGCAAGAAGGAGTCGCTGGTCTCCCTGGCCCTCCGTTTCAACCTCCTGTGCGAGGACGACCTCGCGCTGCTGCGGGCGTCCGCAGGGACGGCGACGGCCACGACGGCCAGAGCGGCCACAGCATCCCCGGTGGCCGGGAGGGTCGCGCGGTGAGCGCGCGGGAAACGGTGCGGGTACCGGCCGGCTACCGGGTCGGCCGCTGGGAGGTCCGGGAGCCGCTGGCATCCGGCTCCTTCGGCAGTGTCTACGCTGCGCGGCGGACCGACTGCGCGCGGCGGACAGGGAGCGGGGACGAACTGCCGGAGAGCGCGGCGCTGAAATTCCTTCCCACCGGCACCCAGACCCCGCGCAGCCTGAGCCATCTGCTGGACATCGCCGAGCGGGAGGTGGCGCTGCTCCGGCGGCTGCGGCACCCCCGGCTCATCCGCATGTACGAGGTCCTGACCGTGGAGGACCCCGGGCGTCCGGGGCTGGACGGCGCCACCGTCCTGGCGCTGGAGCGGGCGGAGACGTCCCTCGCCGTGCTGCTCCGACAAGCGGAGGACGACGGTGGGGGCCCGCTGCCGGGTGCCGGGCCACTGCTCGCGCAGGTCTGCGCCGGGCTGGCTCAGCTGCACCGGGCAGGGTGGGTACACGGTGATCTCAAGCCCGGCAATGTCCTGCTGATGGCCGATGGTTCGGTGCGGCTCGCCGATTTCAGCCTTGCCGCCGAGTTGGACGGCACCCACGCGTACGCGCCGCTTTTCACCAGCGGCGACTACGCGCCGCCAGAGCTGGCCTCCGAGCCGGTGACCGAGCGGGGCCGTCAGACACGGACGACCGCCGACCTCTGGGCATTCGGGGTTCTCGCCCATCTGCTGCTGACCGGCGGGCACGCCTTCCCCGGCAGCACGGCCGCCGCTCGCCGGGAAGCCATGCGGCGGTATGCCGCCGGGGCCGAGGAGCTGCGGTTGTCCCCGGCGCTCCCCGCAGTGTGGCGGCCCATAGTGGCCGGCTGCCTGGCCCGTACGCATGAGGAACGGTCCGGTTACAGCCCTATGGCCCTGCTGCGGCAGGTGGAGGAGGCGGCGGGGGCTGAGCGCTCGCCCCGGCTGACGGCCGCCCCCCGGCGGCGGTGGCTGACAGCCGCCGCGGGTGGCGTCGTACTGGCGGCCGTCACCGCCGGTGCACTCCTCCCCCGGGCAGGGTCCGAGCCGCCCCCCTACGGCGCGGACCGGCTGGCCACCGACGCGGGGATCCCCGACAGCCTGAGGAAGTTCATCGTGGACACCGCCGACGACTGCGACCAGGAGGAGGTCACACCGGCCCTGATCGCCGCCCTGCTGAAGGCGGAGAGCGACTTCGACGCCGATCTCCACGATCCGGAGAACGACGAGTTCGGTATCGCCCGCTGGACGCCGAGCGTTCTGTACTGGTGGCTGCCCAGCGAGGAGCGGCCGGAGCGGGACGTTCCGCCGGAGCCGCCGTTCCCGCCGGAGATGTCCATTCCCGCCGTGGGCCGCTACCTGTGCCATGTGAGCCCGCGTGTCCGGCACGACCTGGAGGTGGACCACCAGGTCGCCCTCACGCTCGCCCACCGCAGTTCGTGGGAGCGGGTCAACGAGTGGGGCGGGGTGCCTGAGCATCTCCGCGACCACGCCGAAGAGGTGGCCCGGTATCTGGCGCTTTACACGCCGGGCGGCTGACCCGGTGGCCGCCGGCCCGGTGCAGGCCGGCGGCCACCGAGGCGTCACCACCAGGAGGTGACGGTGTTGGTGCCCTCACACGCGCTGCCGCTCAGCACCACCACGCAGGAGCGGAAGGCCACCGTGCTGGACGAAGAGGTGCGCAGTGCCTGCGTGTACTGGCGGTCGCCGACCCGCCGGATGGACACACAGTTCGGCTGGCGGTTCCCGGTTAGATCCGCCTCGAACCGGATGTAGTAGTTGCTGTTGGTGTTCACCGCACGGCCCCAGCCGTACTGGACACCGCCGAGGTACCCGGAGCGGACCTGGGCCGTCCCCGCCGGACCGGTCCTCTGCCGCGGGGTGGAGATGCCGGTGGCATTGGCCGGGTTCACCCAGTCGCAGCTCACCGAAGCCTCGACTTCCTGCGATTGCGCTGCTGCAGCCGGGGCGGCGCCGCCCGTGAGCAGCAGGCCGGCGAAGACCAGTGCGGAGCCGGCGGCGGCGACGGCCTTGCCCTTGCGGTGTCGGGTGGAGCGGATGATGGTCATGCGCGTTTCCCCTTCGCGGTCGTCCGTTGGGACGTTCAGAAGGTTTCTTCATCTCGGCCGGTCGGGGTACCTCTGACCTCTCAGGGTGGCCGGCGCCCTCCCCTCTGGAAGTCTCTGCGGGCTCATCGAATACGACATCCGCTGCCCCCTGACCTCGACGGGAACCAACCTTCGGGGCCTGGTCAGGCACCCGTCGATCTCAGAGTCCAGGTACTTCGGCGAGGTCTTCGACCGGCCCTTCCCCGAACCCCTGCCCCGGTGGGACGACGCAGGGCAGCACAGCACCGACCTGTGGGCGACCGAGCACGAGACGTCCGCGCCCGGGTCCGACGTCGCTGCGACCCTTAACCCGGTTGGGCAACCCGGTTAGGCACTGTCCGGCGGATCATGGGCGGAGCCATAACCGGATTGCTGCTGCGGTGACTGTGTCGTGGAAGACATGGGCTCGCTTGTCGTAACGGGTCGCGACTGCGCGGGAGTTCTTGAGTCGGTTGATGGTCCGTTCGACCTCGTTGCGTCGGCGGTGGTGGTCGCGGTCGAATCCGGCGGGCCTGCCGCCCGCGCTGCCTCTGCGTCGGCGGTTGGCGCGCTGGTCCTTCGGTTCTGGGATCGTGTGCCGGATGCGGCGTCTTCGCAGGTAGCGGCGGTTGCGGCGGGAGCTGTACGCCTTGTCGCCACTGACGTGACCTGGCCGGGTCCGGGGCCGTCCGCCCAGCGGTCGGGGAACCCGGATCCGGTCCAGCACCTCGATCAACTGTGGGGCGTCGCCCCACCGGCCAGGTGTGACCAGGAGCGCCATGAGGCGGCAGCCTCCCTCACCGGCGAGGTGGATCTTGCAGGTCAGGCCGCCCCGGGACCGTCCGAGTCCCTCGTCGGAGCGGTGGTCCCTCCACCGGCCACCTCGACCACCCGCCGGAGTCAGATGCGGCTCCAGCAGCGACCACTCGCGATTCGTCAGATCCCCCCGGCCCATGACCAAACCAACGAACGACCGGCCAGACAGTCACATGATCCGCCGGACAGGTCCTAGGCCGCCAGCACGCGGCGCAGACGACCGGCCTCGGTGACCGCCCGGCTGCCGCCCTTCCGATCGGCCAGGGGGTCCAGCCACCCGTGCTCCCCGCGCGCCCCGCAGGCCTCCACCGCGTCGGCCGCCGCCGCCAGCAGGTCGGCGATGCCGCGCGGGGGCGCGCCACCGGGCGCGAGCAGCGCCGGCAGCAGCGTCGAGAACACCGCCCACGCCGTCGCCGGGGCCCCGACCGCGACGAGCACGGCCAGGGCGTCGGCGACCCGGTTGACCTTGACCGCCCCACCCCCGATCAGCTCGGCCAGGTCGGCGCCCAGCCGGGCGGTGTCCAGGGTGCCCCGACCGGCGAGGACCAGGAGCGCGTCCACCGTCGCCAGCCGGTCGTCGGCGTGCCGGACGCCCAACCCGTAGGCGATCGCCAGGTGCAGGGCGGGCCCGGCCGGCCCCGGCGCCTCGGCGAGCACGATCAACTGCCCGGTGTCCGGGCGGTCGTTCCACCTCGCGGAGTTCGCCAGCACCGGCACGATGTGCGCCGCCACCGCGTCGGGCCGGTGCGGCAGCATCGACGCCCACTGCCGGGGCGAGGAATCCACACATCCGCACCAGTACTCGCAGGAGGCGCGCGTGGCGGGCGCCGGGTATCCCCCGCCGAGTTCGGGCAGCGCCGGCAGCGCCGCCACCACGCCGGGAGAGGGCGCGGACTCCACCTGCGGGACACGGTACGCGTCCCCCGTCACCACCACCCGCTCGACGGGGAATTCGGGCAGTCCCGGTCCCTCGATCCACGCGGCGAACCGCTCCCCCTCCGGCGTACCCACCTCCCGGGCCGCGGCGGCGAGCCCGGGCGGGTCCTCGGCCGGGCTGCACCGCAGCAGCGCGAGATCCAGGTCCACCGGGCCGGCCTTCGCCCCCGCGTCCCGGTACAGACGCAGCCGCTCCAACAGGACCCCCGGGGACAGCGCGCCGGACTCGTCGTCGGGAGTGGCCAGCAACAGCGGCGGCACCTCGGAGAGCAGCATCTCGGCGACCTCCAGGAACCGCCGACGACGGGACGCGGCGAGGCGCGCGTCCCGGCAGCCCGCCTTGCCCACCATCCGCCGGGCCTTCCCGAGGTCAACGGAGACGGGGCCGCCCGCCGCCGCCACCATCGGCAGCAGCAGCCCGAAGCCGTTGTGCCGCATCCACTCGGCGTATCCCAGCCACTCCCGATGGCGTTCCAGGACCGGCTCCAGGGCTGCGGCCAGGGCGGCGCGGTCCCGGTGGGCGAGCCGCACGAGCCCGTCCAGGGTCCATTCCCGATCGGCGACCGTGGCGCGAGCCCGCAGGTCCGCGGTGAGGGCCGACCCCGCCCGGGCGGCGAACTCCTCGGGGGTGTCGGCCGGGGCCGGCAGCGGACGCGGCGGCCGGGGTTCGGGCAGCGCGTCGGGCGGCGGGGCGGCCGGTTCCGCGTCGGGAAGGCCCGGGAGGTCCGGCGCGTCCAGGAGTTCGGCGGCCCGGGGCAGGAGGCCGGGGCCCAGTACGCAGGCGGCGGCGATCAACTCCTCGCGCGCCGCCGCGTCCGCGTGCCGCACCCGTCGGCCGACGATCCGCAGGGCGCGCTCGCGCAGCGCGGTGTCGGGGTGACCGAACACCTCGCCGAGGGTGGGCAGGAGAAGGGGAACGGCCCCCGGCCGGGTCCGCATCGCGGCGTCCAGGAGCGACAACTGTGCCCGGACGAGCTTCTTCTCCGAACGGAAGAACGCCGCGCGGGACGCCTCGGCGAGCCGCTCGACCGGCAGCCGGTCCGCCTCCCACAGCCGGCGCAGCACCTCCTGCGCGTAGCCGGCGGCCGGGGCCGGGGCGTCGGCGAGGAGGCGGAGCCAGTCGCCGACGCGCTCGGCGGCCTCGTCGTCGGTGGGGTCCAGGGCGCGCAGCAGCGACACGTGGAAGCGGGTGTCGGGCAGCGGATGACCGGACCGGGCCGCCACCGCGACGGCGGTGTCGAACAGCGCCGTCCGGTCGAGCAGGCCCTCACCCGCCAGGTGGGCGAGGGCACCGGGCCAGGTGTCCAGGGGGTGCGGCCCGGCACCGGACGGGTCGTACGGCTCGTGCAGCCGCCCCGGAAGCTCCCGGGTGTCCAGCAGGACCGGGATCACCCGGGCGGTCAGCGGGTCCGCCCGGAGCACGGCGAGCAGGTCGCCGACCGGTTCGCCGGGGGCCGGGTCCCCGCCGGCGGGATCGGCGGAGCGGGAACCACCGGCCCGGGAGCGGCGAACACGCCGGGCCTGCCGGCGCCGTTGGACGCGCTCGTACAGCTCCTGGTACGCACGCCCGCTCCAGCCCGTCACCACCCCCTCGGTGACCGGGGGTTCGACCCCCGCCGCCTCCGCGAGACGGAACAGGAAGTCCGCCTCCCACGCCTGCATTTCGGAGCGGTTCGCGAACCGCTCCACCACCTTCGCCAGGAACTCCGGGGACCGGTCGGCCAGGACCTCCACCAGGGAGGCGGTGTTCTCCCAGCGGAAGAACTCGCGCGAGGCGGCCAACCAGGCCGCGCAGGCGACCGGGCCGGTGTGGCACCCGGTACCGGCGAGGTGGGCGGCCCGGTGCACCCCCGGCTTCCCCCACCGGTGCTCCCGCCGCTTCCGCTTCAACTCCGGGACCAGGGCACGACGCGCCGCGTCGTCGAGGTCGGCCAGCAGGGTCGGTATCTCCCGCTCGGCGGCCTCGTCCACCGCCAGCAGCAGCGCGGCGGAGGGGTCGCCGCCGGCCCTGCGGCGCAGCCGGGCGAGGGTCCTCGGATCGGCGGCACGGGCGTCGGGAGCGGTCGTGGTGCTCATCGGGAACCCCCATGGGAGGTCGAGGTGGAGGTGGAGGTGGAGGTCGGGGCCGGCTCGATGGTCGGGGCCGGCTCGGAAACACCGCCGCGACGGTGGAGGATGCGGACGGCCAGGACGTGCTTGCAGGGACCGCGCCGCCCCCGGTGGTCGGCCCACCACGCGCAGGTGCAGCTCGGCACGCGATCGCCGGCGCCGGAGCGCACGAGGTGGACGCGCTCCCCCGAGCGCACCCGGGCCGTGAACGCGCCGGTGGTCTCCACTCCGGGGACGCCGTCCGCGCCCCCGCCGTTCCCACCGCCTCCGACGAAGTCCACCGCCCCGTCCGCCACCAGCGCGCGGGCCGCCACCAGGCGCGGATTGTGCCGCTCCACCCGGTCCGCCTCGTACGGCAACTCCCGGTGGAAGTAGGCGGCCTCGGAGACGTCGTAACCGACCCGGCCGGCGCTGCCCAGTCGGACCAGCGCGGCGCGCACCCGATCGCGCGTCAGTCCCGAACGCTCGGCGAGCTCCGCCGGGTCCACCCGCGGCTCCCAGGCGAGCAGCACCGCGATCAACTCGGCGTCGGCCGCGGCCTCGTCACCCGACAGGGCGTCCAGGACCGCGCCCTCACCGCTGAAGCCGCGCGCGACGGCCGGTGAGAGCAGCAGGGTGAGCCGCATGCCGGGCAGCAGCACCTCCCAGGCACCGGCCACCGGCACGCCGTCCGGCTCCACCGGCGGTCCGTACAGCCGCAGGCCGGTGACGTGCCGCAGCACACGGTGCAGGACGCCGAGCCGGACCGGGCCCGGCAGGCAGACCGCGCCGGGGGCCGGCCGGCTGGAGGGACGCAGACCGCGACCGGTGGGGACGAACCAGCGGACGGTCCCGTCGGCCCGGCCGGCGCGCGGCAGGGACCGCAGGAACCGCACCGCCTCCGTCGCGTCCAACTCGGCCCGCAGGTCGAACCCGGCGGAGATGACCTGGGTCTCGGCGAACCCGCGCAACCACCGCTCGGGCAGCGGCACCTTCTTCTCCACGACCGCGCCGTCCAGGGTGGTGACCGTCAACTCCTCCGGCCCGACCCGCAGGTGCATCGGATCATCGGCACCGATCCGCCCCAGGGCGTCCCGCAGCGGGTTGTTGACGTCCACGTTGGTGGTGCCGTGCAACACCTCGCCGCCGTCCAGGCCGTCGCCGAGGACGTCCAGGCGGGCGTACACGCCGCAGCAGCCGGAGAAGGACTCGAAGCGCAGCCGGTCGCCGTGCGCGGTGACCACCGGGTCGCGCAACCGGGCGAGATCCGGGCGGTGGTGGCGCGCGGCGGCGACATCGGCCACCGCGAGCAGGGCCGCCGCCGCGGCGGCGGGGCGGGTCAGGAAACCGGTGAAGAAGTGCGGTCGCACCGCGGGACCGGCGGGGGTGAGGCCGCCGGAGGTCTCCAGACCGAGGGTCCCGCCGCGCACCGCGGAGGGCCGGGCGTAGGCGTACGCCTGCACGTTGGACGTCATGGCGGGGACGCTAGGACGTGCCTCTGACAACCGGCCCGTCCGCCGGGCACGGCGCAGGCCTCGCCGGGAGCCCGTGGCGGGGTTCGGGGGAGCCGACGGAAGGGGAGACGTTGCTCACAACCGGGGCGCGCGCCGGGGATCGGTGATCGGGCGGACATCGCGCCGGGAATCGTCGGAGCGCTCTCCGACCGCAGGACTCGCGGGGAGGAGCGAACGACAATGTGGGCGGCACCGGGGGTGCCGCCCACATTCTCTGTGCGCGAGGGGGGAGTTGAACCCCCACGCCCTTTCGGGCACTGGAACCTGAATCCAGCGCGTCTGCCTATTCCGCCACCCGCGCATTGGGTGTGTCCTCGGATCGATTCTCCCACATCCCGGGGAGTGCTCCCGCACTTTCCCGGCTCGGCCCCGGAGGACCGGTGGGCGGTGGACCCGCCGACATCCAGAAGGCTAGCACGTCGGTCGGGCTGCTCTCACATCCGTTTCCCCCGTCCCACCGGCGGCCGGCCGGCGCATTCCGGGAGGGGCTGCGGGGGCGTCACCGACCTCCCCGCGGGCGCCGACGGCCGGCCTCCGGCGGGGCGCGCGGGGAATGGGGGACCGGGGCGTTCGGCGCCCTTCCCCGCGGTGCCCGGCGGCTCCCCCGCGACCGACCGCCCCGGGGAGAAGGGACCCGGGGAAACGCCGGGCACCCCACCCGGGACGGCGCGCGGCACCGGGAGGGACCGGGGGTCCCGAAGCCGGCCCGGGGACGACACGGAGGAAAGGGGGGAAG
>NZ_VKHS01001179.1 GCF_014141525.1 Streptomyces calidiresistens | reverse complement strand
GTTCCGACCCCGTGCCCGCTCCCCGGCCCTCCCGGTGGCGGGGCCCTTCCCGGGGCGCGCAACAAGCGCTTTCCCCACCCTCGCTTTACCAAAACTTGGCCTTCTCCCGGGCAATCGCACTGCGTGATGACGCACCCGTCCCACCGGGTCGTTCAATGGGGGTTCGCCCTGCAGTGCCCGAAGGATTCCCCGGGGCGACGGTTGCCCGTCGTGACCGAACGGAGAGGGTGCGGCGGCCTCCCGGGCCCTTTTCTTACTCGTCGGTAGTCAATGTCTTGTGCCCATGGGTGTTCTGCACCACCATCGGCGCACAGCCGACGAGGGCCACGCGTCGGCCTCGGGTCGGGGGCGCCCGCCGACGGGTGATCGGCGCTCCGGGTGGCCGTGCGCCGTCGTGCGCGCGGCCGGTGGCCGCCGCCGGGATCGGCCCGGCGGCCCTCGCTCTTCCCAGCCGCCACCGGTGCTCTGCCGTGCCCCGGCACGCGCGGCGGGAAGTCGTCCAGGAGGAGGAAAGTCATGGGGTCTCGGGCTCGTGGCGGTACCCGGTGGAAGCGGTTCGGCGTGGTGATGGTGCCCGCGGTGGCGGCCACGGCGGCCATCGGCGTCGCCATGTCGCAGGGGGCGCTCGCCGCCTCGTTCGCGGTCTCCGGACAGAGCTTCAAGGTCACCACCGAACGGTTGGTGAACACCGACGGCTTCGTCCAGTACGGAACGCTCAACAAGAAGGCCGACGGCGACTACGTGCCGGTGGCCGTCTCCGCCTTCAACTCCGCCACCATCACCAAGCTCTGTCAGTCGGTGGTCGTCCCCACCCCCATCGGTGACGTCACGGTCAAGTTGGGGGCGGGGGCCGACCCGAAGAAGCCGGTGAAGGCGAAGAACCTCTTCATCGACCTCGCCGAACTCGACGCGAACGCCACCTTCACCAACATCGACATCGGTGTCAGCGCCAGCCACACCAGCAAGGGGCCCAAGCCCACCGGGGACTTCACCCCGGGATCCTTCGCCCAGCAGGCCGAGGCCGCCACGTTGACGAACGTCAGGCAGACGGCGTGGGCCACCACGGCCGGGACCTTCGAGCTCAACGGGCTCAACATCAAGCTGCACCGGGGAAAGAACGAGTGCTACTGACGGCGTGAACCGGGTGTCCGGGGCGACCGGCCGTCACCCCGGACACCCGCGCCC
>NZ_VKHS01001178.1 GCF_014141525.1 Streptomyces calidiresistens | reverse complement strand
CTTGCAGCTTCGTCGGCGGCGTCAGATGGGTATAAGAGACAGGAGGGGTGGACCCGGCCGGGGACACGCGACGAGGGGGCCGTGTCGGTTGCGGGCTTCCTCCCGGACATGCGTTACGGTGGAACTCCCCCCCTCGGGCCGGTCCGTATCCCCCCCACGGACCGGCCCGTTTTCCGTTTCCTCCCCCGGGGGCCCCTTCCGGTCGGCCGCGTGGGAGGCGTGCGCGGCCCTTTGTCTTCCGGTTCCGCCTCCCGCCCCGAGCCCTTCCGTTCCACCGGGGACGGGCCCGGCACCGGTCTCCGCGGCGGGCTCGGTCCCCCTCCGCCGGGTGTACTCTGACGCCTGGCACGGCACGGAGGGGCTGGACGAACGCGATGAAGAGCACGCTGCGCCGCTGGGCGGTCAGGTTGTATGCCCGGCGAGTCGGCGGGCGGTTGGACACCGAGCGGGTGCCCAAGCACATCGGGGTCATCCTGGACGGCAACCGCCGATGGGCCCGCGAGTCCGGCGGCACCGCGAGCCAGGGCCACGAGGCCGGGGCGGCGAAGATCCGCGAGCTGCTCGGCTGGTGCGCCGAGACCGAGGTCGAGGTCGTCACCCTCTGGCTGCTCTCCACGGACAACCTCAACCGTCCCAAGGAGGAACTGCTCCCCCTGCTGACCATCGTCGAGGGGGCCGTGCGCGACCTCGCCGAGGACGGGCGGTGGCGGGTGCACCACGTGGGGGCGCTGGAGGTGCTGCCCGAGCGCACCCAGCGGGTGCTGCGGGAGGCCCAGGAGGCCACCGCGGGGCGTTCCGGCATAGTCGTCAACGTCGCCGTCGGCTACGGGGGCCGGCAGGAGATCACCGACGCGGTGCGATCGCTGCTGGCCAAGCGCGCGGCCGACGGGGACACCCTGGAGCGGGTCGCCGAGACGCTCGGTGTCGAGGACATCTCCGAACACCTGTACACCCGGGGCCAGCCCGACCCCGACCTGGTGATCCGCACCAGCGGTGAACAGCGACTCTCGGGCTTCATGCTCTGGCAGAGCGCCCACTCCGAGTACTACTTCTGCGAGGTGCACTGGCCGGCCTTCCGGAAGGTGGACTTCCTGCGCGCCCTGCGCGACTACGCGGCCCGCCACCGGCGCTTCGGCCAGTGAGCCGGGGGCGCGGGGGAATCCCGGCCCTCCGGCCCCCTCCGCCC
>NZ_VKHS01001177.1 GCF_014141525.1 Streptomyces calidiresistens | reverse complement strand
GCGGGGGTCAGCCGACCGGCTCCGCGGGGGCGCAGTTGACGTCGATGTCGCGACGCATCCCCTCCGGGTCCCCCGCCTCGGCCCGCCGGAGCATCTCCGCGTAGGCCTGCCGGGTCCCCTCGTCGGAGTACTCGGTGAAGACGGCCAACTCGGGAGCGGCGCGGAGGTGGTCCAGCGCGTCATTCGCCCGCTCCGGCTCGGCCGGCTCCGGGCCCCGACCGTGCGCGTCCACCCACTCGGCCTGCCACGCGCACAGCCATTCCCAGTGCGCCGTTCCGAGCCCGACGCCGGGCTCGGAGACGACGCCCTCCTCGATCCGGTACCCGCGCCAGGACACCCCTTCGGGCAGGGACAGGTCGGCGGCGGCCAGGTCGTACTCCGAGGCGGTCGTCGTGCCGTCCATGGCTCCGCCCTCCGGCACGGCCCCGGTGGTGCTCTCGGTATCCGCCCCAGCCGCGACGTCCGCCCCGCTGTCCTGCGTGCCGCAGCCGGCCAACAGAAGGATCAGGGGGACGACGGGCAGGGCCGGGCGGACGGCCACGGCGGTGAGCCGCTTCACGGGCGCTCCTCGGATTCGGGTGAGGCGGGCCGACGGTCACCGACCCGCCACGGGCGCGGGGCCCGGACGAGCCGCCCCACCCTCGCACTCCCCGCCCCGGTTTTCCAGCCCGTTCGACGGCCCGTCGCCGAGCACCCGGGGCGGACAACTCAGCGCGACGGGACCGCCCCCGACGGCTTGTCGGGGTGGCCGGCCAGCCAGTGGTAGAGGGTCATGGCCACGCTGGTGGCGAGGTTGTAGCTGGAGACCATCGGCCGCATCGGCAGCGCCAGCAGCCGGTCCGCGCGCCCGCGCACCTCCGGGGACAGCCCGTGCCGCTCGGAGCCGAAGGCGAGCACGGCGTCGTCGGCGATCCCCACCCCGCGCAGGTCCTCCCCCTCCGGATCCAGCGCGTACAGCGGGCCGGCCGGCAGGTCGTCCGGGTCCCGCCGAGCCACCGGCAGGGCCCAGTGCAGTCCGGCACTCGCCCGCACCACCCCGGGGTGCCAGGGATCGACGGTGCCGGTGGTGAGCACCCCGGCCGCGCCGCAGCCGGCGGCCAGCCGGATCACGGCGCCGATGTTGCCCAGGTGCCGGGGGTTGTCCAGGAGCACGATCGGTGCCGGGCGCGGGTCCGGGGGCAGGGGC
>NZ_VKHS01001176.1 GCF_014141525.1 Streptomyces calidiresistens | reverse complement strand
TAGAGAAGCAAGGGAGAACGGCGGCTGTTTGTTCAGGAGCGGCGTAGCCGGTCTGCGCGGTGGTGGTGCGGATGCGAGCGGCGTTCGCGCAGGCGCTGCCCTGGCCCCGGGAAGCCCGCCGGAGGGCCGCGCTGACGGCGGTCCGCCGGACATCGAGGGGTGTGGGAGCACGGGGTGCGGATGCGGTTTCCGGGGCGACAGGGGCAAGGCGTACGAGGTGCTCGATGCGGCGATTGATCATGCCCCGCGTACGGACGACGGGAGCGGGGTCGGCCAGCGCGGCGGCGGAGGCGGCGATCAGGTGGGTGGGAGTGCGGGCGGTGAAGGTCGCTTCGGCGCGGGTGCCCCAGCCGGGCGGCCCTGCCCATAGGACCCACGGCTCCTCGGAGGGGGCGGAGAAAGACCTGTCGAGTGCGAGGCCCGCCAGTTCGTCGGGGGCGGTGAGTTCGACGGTGCTTCGGTCCGGGGTGCTGAGAGTCCAGTCGGAGGTGGCCGGTGAACGGACGCTCTCGGACCAATGAGGCGAGGTGGGGCGGAGGAAGTCGTCATTGCCCTCGGACCAATCGTCGGCCAGGGCGCGGGTGAAGCCCGCGACGATCTCGGGCGGCATGTTCTGGTTGAAGGTGGCGACCCACCGTGGGGTGGATACGGCGTCTTCCGCCGCGGTGATCTTCCACAGGTCGTAGTCGTCGCCGAACCAGCCGATGCGGATGCGATGGTCCGGGGACGTGACGAGTAGCTGACAGGGTCCGTCGTCCGGGTAGTGGTGGGGCCAATGGGCTACCGGCTCGAAACCGGCGTCGCCGGTCCCGCCGGAACCGGCGAGGTAGCGGGGGGTGACGTGGTACTCGCGGAAGTGGTCGTCATCGGGCTCGTACGGCACGGGTGGTGGTCCTTCGGAAGAGCGACACCGGGACGGCATGGCAGGGGAAGGGGGAAGCGCGCGGCCCGAGCGGCCCGGCTCGCGCACAGGTGGTGCCGCGGGCCGGAGCCGCCGGGTCCGAAAGCCGATGCGGATGCCGTCTGGCGGAGGGGGTTGACCATGGCGGCAGCGAACGGGAGGTCTCGTGTCGGGTGCCGTCATCACACGCGCCTGGCCGGGGAGGTATGGGCGATCGGGGAAACGCCCGGCCGTCCGGAGGCGGGTGGCTCCGCCGTGAGGGGTGGGGTGGCGCGGAGGTGGGGTG
>NZ_VKHS01001175.1 GCF_014141525.1 Streptomyces calidiresistens | reverse complement strand
GGGCACTCGTCCGCCGGGGCGTCCCGCGCCCCCCTCCCGGGGGCCGGCGGCACGCATCGGGGCCCGTCACCCTTCGGCTTCCCCCTCGGCGGGCCCACCCGGCGCCGCTCCCCGCGGGACACCCGTCGGGAGGTGGCGGACGCGCTCATCGCCCTGCTGATCACGGCCCTGCTCGGCGGTGTCGTCCTCGGCGTGCTCTGGGGCCTGTTCTCCCCCCGGGTACGGGTGGTCTCCAACGGCGACGGCGTCTACCTGGTGAACCCCGAGAGCGAGGAGGCCGTCGCCGGGGACGGCAGCTTCCTGCTCCTCGGCCTGGCCGTCGGCGTGGTCCTGGGCCTGCTGGTCTTCCTCCTCCGACGACGCGGCGGGGTCGGGGCGGTCCTCGGCCTGGCACTCGGGGCGGCGATCGGCGCCGTGATCGCCTGGCGCCTGGGCATCCTCCTGGGCCCCGACCGGGACCTCGCGGCCCGCGCGGCGGAGATGGGGGAGGGCACCCCCTTCGACGCGCCCCTGGAACTGGGGACCCTCGGCTCCCTGATCGGCCTGCCCTTCGGGGCACTGCTGGCGCACTTCGTGGGCACGGCCCTGTGGAGCCCGCGGGAGAACGAGATCCCGCCCCCGCCCTTCCCGCGCTGGAACTGACCCCGGGGCCGCCGCGGACACCGGCCCCGGGATCAGTCCCGCCCCACGGGCGCGGTCACCGCGTCCGTCAGCCGCACCAGGTCCGCCGGCGCCAGCTCGATCTCCAGGCCCCGCCGCCCCGCCGACACGCAGACCGTCGCGTGCTCCCCGGCCGAGACGTCCACCACCGTCGGCAGGCGTCGCCGCTGTCCCAGCGGGGAGATCCCGCCGCGCACGTACCCCGTCGCCCGTTCAGCCGCCGCCGGATCGGCCATCACCGCCCGCTTGCCGCCCACGGCAGCCGCCAACGCCTTGAGGTCCAGGGTCCCGGAGACCGGTACCACCGCCACCGTCAGCGCCCCGTCCACCTCGGCCACCAGCGTCTTGAACACCCGGGCCGGGTCGGTGCCCATCGCCCTCGCCGCCTCCTCCCCGTAGGAGGGCGAGGCCGGGTCGTGCTCGTAGGCGTGCAGGGTGAACCGCACCCCCGCCCGGGTCGCCGCCACGGTCGCGGGTGTGCCGCCGCCCCCCGCCTGCTTCCTGCGCCCCATCGGCTCCCCGCTCCTC
>NZ_VKHS01001174.1 GCF_014141525.1 Streptomyces calidiresistens | reverse complement strand
CGACCCCCACCGCGCGCGACGCGTCCCACCGCCCCCACACCCGGAGAGGACCACGGCGTTGCTGAGCTACATCCTGCGACGGCTGCTGTGGACCCTGCCCACGCTCCTCGCCATCTCCGTCGTCGTCTTCGTCATCATCAACCTGCCACCCGGCGACTTCGTCACCTCGCTCATCGCCTACCGGCGCCAGCAGGGCCTCCAGGTCGGTGAGGAGGAGATCGCCCAGTACCGGGCCGCCTACGGGCTGGACCAGCCGCTGATCGTCCAGTACGGCTACTGGATCTCCAACATGGTCTTCCGCGGCGACCTCGGCATCTCCTTCGAGTACACCCGCCCGGTCACCACCCTGATCGGCGAACGGCTCCCCGCCACCGTCCTGCTCGCCGTCACCGCCCTCCTGTTCACCTGGGTGCTGGCCTTCCCCATCGGCGTGTACGCGGCCGTCCGCCAGTACTCCATCGGCGACCACCTGGCCACCGGCCTCGGCTTCCTGGGCCTGGCCACCCCCAACTTCCTGCTCGCCCTGGTCCTCATGTACCTGGGCTTCCGGTGGTTCGGATACGTGCCGGCGGGCCTGTGCTCACCCGAGTTCTGCGACGCCGCCTGGAACCTCGGCAAACTCATCGACCTGCTGCAACACCTGTGGCTTCCCGTGGTGGTGGTCGGCACCGCCGGCATGGCCGGCCTCATCCGCATCCTGCGCGCCAACCTCCTGGACGAACTCCGCAAGCCCTACGTGGTCGCCGCCCGGGCGCGCGGGGTCCCCGAACGCCGCCTGGTGGTGCGCTATCCGCTGCGGGTCGCGATGAACCCCTTCATCTCCACCGTCGGCTGGGTGCTGCCCGGCCTGTTCGCCGGCGACATCGTCGTCGGCCAGATCCTCGGCCTGCCCACCATCGGACCCCTCCTGCTCAACGCGCTGCGCCAGCAGGACATGTACCTGGCGGGCTCGCTGATCATGGTCATCTCCGTGCTGACGGTCATCGGCACGCTGATCTCGGACCTGCTGCTGGCCTGGGCGGACCCACGGGTGCGGCTCGGCGTGACGGGGGGAGCGTCGTGACCCCGACACCGAATCCGCGCCCGTCCCGGGGGACGGTTCGTCCCGGTACCGCAGTGCCCGGACGCGTACCCGTACCCGGTGGCGTACCCGCTCCCGCCCCCCGGCGTTCCAGGTCGGCGGTTCCCGTTCCCACCC
>NZ_VKHS01001173.1 GCF_014141525.1 Streptomyces calidiresistens | reverse complement strand
GGGGTGGCCTGCGGGGCGGGTGACCTGCGGGTCTCCCATCCGCGCGACCACCTCCACCTGCACCGGCACTGACCGACCCGCCGGGGAGGGGGACGGCCGCCCGCGCACCGCGCGGGCTGCCGTTCGCCCGTTCGGGGGTGGGGAATCCCTCTCGCCCGGAAGGGGATGCGGACCCGGAGGGATGGCACGGCCGTGGAGTCGCCCCGCCGGGTCCGGCTGCCGGAGCGGGAGTACACCGTCCCGAATCGGCAAGGGGGGTCGCCGCCGCCGGGGCACCGGGCCGCGAGCGGGGCGCGTCACCGACCGGCGCCCCCGCCCGACCGGCTTCCCACCACCGGGGTTCCCCCTTGGATGTCTTTTCACATGGTGTGCCGACCATCGAACCCGGTGTGCCCGGACGGCTACGGGGCGAGGGATGTCCGCGCCATCGGGTGGGGTCGAGATGTGCCCCGGACGTGACGGGCACCGTCCGCGGCGCTCCTTCCCGGTCCCGGACCGTCACCGGGGTTCGGTCCCCCGACCCACCGTCGGGCGGCCCCCGTGACGGAAGTGGCCCCACGCATGACCGCACTGAACCCGAACCCCGTCGAGCGGACGGCCGGACGCGCGGTCCGGACGGGCTTCCGCGCCCTGGTGCTGTGCTTCGGCGCGCTCGTCCTCGCGCGCGCCCTGAGCGAGGGCACCTACGACCTCGCTTTCGCCAACCTCGCCCTGGACCTGTCCGGACTGGTCACCACCGTGGGCCTGGTGTACTTCGTCGGGTACGGGGTCGAGGTGATCGCCTCGGTGGTCGCCGGACCCCTGTTGGACCGGCACAGCCCCCTCCGTGCCGTGATCGGCGCCTATGGGGTGAAGATCCTCCTCTTCGGCCTCATCGGGCTGGGTTCCTCCTTCCTGGCGACCCATCTGTGGACCATCGTCCTCGCGGCGGCCCTGGTGGATCTGGTCCACCACGTCGGGGACATGGCGCTCTTCGTCCTGCTCCCCCGGGTCCTGACGCCCGGGACGCTGGTGCGGGTTCAGGGCATCGGGGCGAGCGTGCGCGCCGCGGGGGAGGTCGTCTCCCCCCTCGCGGCGGGAGCCGTACTCGCCCTGCTGCCCGGGGCGCGGGCCCTCCTGGCCGCCGCCGTCTTCCAGGTGCTCGCCCTGTTCCTGCTCTTCGGCCTGTTGGCCGTGATCCGCCGGGGGCGGAGCGGGGAGGGAGCCGGGGCG
>NZ_VKHS01001172.1 GCF_014141525.1 Streptomyces calidiresistens | reverse complement strand
CCCCGGCCCCACCGGGCTCCCCGGCCGTCCCGGCCCGCCCGGGGCCGTCGGGATCGGGAACGGCCGCGGAATCCCCCTCCGGCCCGTCACCGATCCGGGGGCAGACCACGTACGCCTGTCGCCCGGCGGCGACCTCCTCCCGCACCCGCTCCCAGGCGCGCCGCAGGAAATGCGGTTTGTCGTCGGCGGGAACGACATGCGTGGCGATCGGCGAACGCCCCTCCGGCAACTGGTCCAGTACCGAGGTCTCCAGATCACCGAAGACGGTCATCGCGACGGTGCGCGGGATGGGGGTCGCGGTCATCACCAGCAGGTGAGGGGGGTATTCGGCCCGGGAGCGCAGGGCGTCGCGCTGCCGCACACCGAAACGGTGCTGTTCGTCGACCACCACCAGGCCCAGGTCGTGGAAGCGCACCCGGTCCTCGATCAGGGCGTGGGTGCCGATGACCAGACCCGCCTCCCCGGTGGCCGCCTCCAGCAGCGCCCGGCGGCGGGCCGGCGCCCCCATGGAGCCGGTCAACAACGTCACCCGGGTGCCGCGCTCGGCACCGCCCAACAGGCCGCCCTCCGCCAGATCTCCCATCATCTCCACGATCGAGCGGTGGTGTTGCTGGGCCAGCACCTCGGTGGGCGCCAGCAGGGCCGCCTGGCCCCCGCTGTCCACCACGCCGAGCATGGCCCGCAGCGCCACCAGTGTCTTGCCGCTGCCCACCTCGCCCTGGAGCAGCCGGTGCATGGGGTGGTTCGCGGCCAGATCGGCGAAGATCTCCTCCCCCACCCGGCGCTGCCCCTCGGTGAGGGTGAAGGGCAGCTTGGCGTCGAAGGCGGCCAGCAGGCCGTCGGGCGCGGGACGGCGGGGCACGGCGGGCAGCCGGGCGTCGGCGTGGCGCCGCCGGGCCAGGGCCACCTGGAGCACGAAGGCCTCGTCCCACTTCAGGCGCCGACGGGCCGCCTCCACCTCGGCACGCCCGGAGGGCCGGTGGACCCGCCGCAGGGCCTCCGGCAGCGGCGGGAGGTCGTGGTCGGCCCGCAGCCGGGGCGGCAGCGGGTCCTCCACGCCGGCCCAGCCGTCGGCCTCCAGGGAGGCGAGCACGGTGTCCACGGCCTTGGCGATCTTCCAGGACTCCATCTGCCGGCAGGCGGGGTACAGCGGGATGAGCCGTGCCGTGAAGGCGGCGACGGCATCCGCCTCGTCACCCCCGGCCCCCTCGTCGCCCC
>NZ_VKHS01001171.1 GCF_014141525.1 Streptomyces calidiresistens | reverse complement strand
GGGAAGCCGGGGTCACTCGCGCCCGTCGGCCCCCGGCCCATCGGCGGCCATGGAGGCCCGGATCTCGTCCATGTCGAGTTCGCGAACGGCCGAGATCACCTTGTCCAGCGCCGGGGCGGGAAGGGCACCGGGCTGCGAGAAGACCAGCACACCCTCCCGGAAGGCCATCAGGGTGGGGATGGAGGTGATCTGGGCAGCCGCCGCCAGCGCCTGCTCGGCCTCGGTGTCCACCTTGCCGAAGACGATGTCGGGATTGGCCTCGGCGGCCTTCTCGTAGACGGGGGCGAACGCCCGGCACGGGCCGCACCAGGAGGCCCAGAAATCCACGAGCACGATGTCGTTGTCGGTGACGGTGCTCTCGAAGTCGGTGGCGGACAGGGCGATGCTGCTCATGGGCCGGCTCCTTCCGGACGATCGGCGGACGCGGAAACGGCGCCCGATACCCCTCGGGGTAAGGAACGCCGAAGGGGTTCGGGGTATTCCCCTCGGCGGACCACCCGGGACGGGGAACGGGAACCGTGCCCGGTGCCCCGGCTCCCGACCCGCTTGCCCGTACCGCCGGCCGACCAAACCCCGCCGGCGGGGGCCGGGGAACACCCAGTCGCGCCGGGCGGCTCCTCCCCTTCACAGCTCGAGCCGCTCCAGGGCCTTCAGCAGGGCCTCGCTGTAGGTGGGGAACTGGGCCACCCCGTCCAGCAGCGTGTCGATCGGGATACCGGCCCGGACGGCCAGGGCCGCCTGGTGGAGCCACTCACCGGCCATCGGGGCCACGGCCCACGCCCCGATGAGCACCCGACGCCGCCGGTCGGCCAGCAGCCCCATGACGCCCCCGGGGTCGGTCTCGAAGGTCCAGGGGCGGGCCAGCGAGGCCGCCAGGTCGAGTTCGCACGCGACCGTCTCCACGCCCTCCTGCCGGGCCTCGTCCGCGGTGAGCCCCACGGCGGCCACCTCCGGATGGGTGAAGACCACCCGGGGGATCCCGGTGTGGTTCGCGCGACGCGACCCACCGAGCATCGCGTCCGCCACGACCCGGCCGTGGTACTGCGCCACGTGGGTGAACTGCGAGATGCCCGTGACGTCGCCGATCGCCCACAGACCGTCCGCGGTGACCCGACACCGCTCGTCCACCCGCGGCGCGCCGCGCCCGTCGAGCCCCACCGCCTCGCACGCCTCCTCCAGCGCGCGCCGGGCCTCCGCCGGGCGGTCGGCGCCGGCCCGTCC
>NZ_VKHS01001170.1 GCF_014141525.1 Streptomyces calidiresistens | reverse complement strand
CACCTCGCCTCCCCCTCCCGGTCCGGGCCGGTGATCCGCGCCAGGGGCCGGGCCGCCGGCCCGCGCCGGGGCACGGGGCGGACGGTGGCGGGGCTGGTGGAGCTGCCCGGGGAGCCCCGGCCCGACCCGCGCTCGATGGTGCTCGCCGACCCGCGCGTCCCCGAGCACCGGCGGCGCTGTCCGAACGCCGAGTGCGACGCCCCGGTGGGGCGCTCGCACGGCGAGGGGGCCGGTGGTGACGAGGGCAACTGCGAGCGGTGCGGACGCCGGTACGGCTTCGTGCCCCGGCTGCGCGCCGGCGAGTGGGTGAGGGGCCAGTACGAGGTGGTGGGCTGCCTGGCCCACGGCGGACAGGGGTGGGTCTACCTGGCCATCGACCATCCCGTGTCCCGCAGGTGGGTGGTGCTCAAGGGCCTGCGGGACACCGAGGACGAGGCCGCGCTGGCCTCCGCCATCGCCGAACGGCGGTTCCTGTCCGAGATCGAGCACCCGGGCATCGTGCGCATCCACAACTTCGTGGAGCACCCCGATCCGCGCACCGGCCGCCCGGACGGCTACATCGTCATGGAGTACGCGGGCGGGCGGTCGCTGCGGGAGATCGCCGACTCCCGGCGCGGCCCCGGCGGCCGACCGCTCCCCCTGGAACAGGTGTGCGCCTTCGGGATCGAGGCACTGGACGCCCTGGGGCATCTGCACGACCGGGATCTGCTGTACTGCGACTTCAAACCGGCCAACGTCATCCGGACCGGGGACCGGCTCAAGCTCATCGACCTGGGGGCGGTCCGGCGGATCGACGACACCACCGGCACCCTGTACGGCACCCCCGGCTACCAGGCCCCGGAGGTGCCCGAGCTGGGCGCCTCCGTCGCCTCCGACCTGCACACCGTGGCCGTGACCCTGGCCGAGCTGGGGCTGGGCGTCACGGTTCGGGCGGGACTGCCGGAGGACGACCCGCTCTGCGCGCCGGACATCGAGGTGCCCCGAACCCACGCCTCCTTCCACCGGCTGGTGATGCGCGGTACCGACCCGGACCCGGACCTGCGATTCGGGTCGGCCGCCGAGATGGCCGAACAGTTGACCGGGGTGTTGCGGGAGGTGGTGGCGGTGACCACCGGCGTGCCGCGTCCGGCGGTCTCCACACTGTTCGGGCCGGAGGTACGGGTGGTGGACACGACCGTGGTCCCCCCGGCGGGGGCGGTATCCGCCCCGGGCCCCCACCGCAC
>NZ_VKHS01000117.1 GCF_014141525.1 Streptomyces calidiresistens | reverse complement strand
CCGCGACCCTCCCCCGTCTGGTGGCGCGTGACGGCCGCCCCCTTCCCCTCGCCGCCACCCGGCTGCTGCTGCGTCGGCTCGCCGCCTGCGACGACGCCGGCCCGGGGCGGGCCGGGACGGAGTGCGTGGACCGCGCGGCGTTGGCGGAGGCGTGCGAGCCCGGTTCCCCGGCCGGGTTCGTCGAGGCGCTGTTCGAGCGGTGGCGGTTGATGGGAATGCCGCCGGCGGCGGGATGGATGATGACCGCGCTCGGGGTGCTGGGGGACGACGACACCGTGCGCCTGCTGGTGCCGTTGATCGATCGGTGGCCGGGAGAGGACGGCCACCACCGGGCGGTGAGGGGGTTGGACGTGCTGGCCGCCATCGGCACCGAGGAGGCGTTGCGCGCGCTGCACGGGCTCTCGCGGGGCAGCCGGTTCACGGCCCTGCGCCGGCGGGCCGGGGAACGGATGGTGGAGGTGGCGGCCGGTCTGGGGTTGTCCGCCGAGCAGTTGGCGGACCGTCTGGTCCCCGACCTCGGTCTGGATCCCGACGGGAGCACCGTCATCGACTACGGGGCCCGGCGGTTCGTGGTCGGCTTCGACGAGCGGCTGCGGCCCTTCGTGGTGGACGACGCGGGGCGGACGCGGACGGGCCCGCCGGAGCCGGGACTTCGGGGGGACGGCCCCGGTGCCCGTGCGGAGTACCGACGCTTCGCGGCGCTGCGCCGGGAGGCGCGGGCGGTGGCGGCCGAGCTGCTTCCCCGATGGGAGCGGGAGATGGTGGAGGGACGGCGGTGGTCCCGGGCCGAGTTCCACCGGCACCTCGCGGCCCACCCGCTGCTCGGTCACGCGGTGCGTCGGCTGGTGTGGGAGGCCGGGGAGGAGGGACCCGACGGGCGGGAGCGGGTGGTGACCTTCCGACCGGGTCCGGGCGGCACGGGCGTGGACGTCCACGGCCGCCCCGTGGTCCCGGGCGACCACGCCGTCATCCGCCTGCCCCATCCCCTGCAGTTGGGGGAGGAACTGACGGCGTGGCGGGCGCGGTTCGCGGGGAGCGGCACCTCTCAGCCCTTTCCCCAGGTGGAGCGGGCTGTTCACGGGCTGTGGCCGGGTGAGGAGGGGGCCTCGCGGTTGCGGCGCTTCGAGGGGGTGACGGTGTCCACCGGGGCGTTGCTGGCCCTCGTCCGGCGCGGTTGGGTGCGCGGGGAGCCGGAGGAGGACGGGGTGGAGCGGTGGCTCTTCCGCGAGGTGGGGTCGGGCCGTTACGTGGTGATCCACCCGGGGAGGGGGATCGTCACGGTGGATCCGGGGCTGATACCGGAACAGTCTGTGCGGGCCGTCCGGTTGGCCACCGAGCCGGACGGGGGCCGGCCGGATGGGGCCGGCGCGCCCCGCTTCGGGGATCTGGACGCGGTGACGGTCTCCGAGGTGCTGGGCGACCTGGCCTCCCTCCTGGCGGATGACGGGGGTGCCGAGGGCTGAGGCCGATCCGCCGCGGTGGGCGGGCCCGTGACGGATGGCACCACCGTCGATGCCGGTCGTGCCGCCCCGGCGGCGGTGCGGGCGGGTCCGGTCCCCCTCCTCCCCGCGAGGCGCCGATCGCGGTCGTCGTCCCCGTGGTCGTTCGAGTCCTCTCCCGGTCATCCGCCGCCGGGCACGGGGCGCGGTGCTCCCGCGTCCCTTTCGGGCATGCCCTCCCGTATGCCGGAAAGACGCCCGAAGGACACGGTGCGCGGGCGAATCCCGCGCGGATCGGGCAGGGTGTTTCCCCCGCCCCCGTGGGGACCGTCCCGCGACGAGGCGCGAAAACGCGAAAAAGGGACGAGCACACGACCGACCAGGGCGATTCCGAGAATCCGGAGGATGATCGTGCATCACGCGAATACGGCGATCGGCAGGTTCGGCAGGGGAATGACACAGACGGGCATCGCCTGCATGGTCGCGGGCGCCATCATCGCCATCGGGGTGCGGGAACCCGTCCCGGCCGTGATGATGATCGCCGGATCGGTGTTCGCCCTGCTCGGCGTCCTGCTGGCTCCCCGTTCGGGTTGAGCGCGGCGGGACGGCCGTTCCGGCGATCCCACCGCGCCGCGGGTTCCGCCGGCCTCAGTCGAAGGAGAGTTCCCCCGTTCGGGTGCGCTTGAGTTCGAAGAAGTCCGGATACGAGGCCAGGGTGCGGGCGGCGTCGAAGAGCCGGGCCGCCTCCTCACCCCGGGGGATCGAGTTGAGGACCGGCCCGAAGAAGGCCACCCCGTCGATGTGGATCGTGGGAGTGCCCACGTCCTCCCCCACGGCGTCCATGCCCTCGTGGTGACTGCGCCGCAGCGCCGCGTCGAAGGCGTCGTCCTCAGCGGCCTCCGCCAGGTCGGCGGGCAGACCCACCTCCGCGAGGGACTCGCGGACCACGGCCGGGAAGTCCTTGTTCCCGCCCGGGTGGATGCGGGTTCCCATGGCGGTGTAGAGGTCGGCGAGCACCTTCTCCCCGTGACGCTCCGCGGCGGCGGTCAGGACCCGGACCGGTCCGAGCGAGGCGTCCATCAGGGCGCGGTACTCCTCCGGGATGTCCCGGTTCTCGTTGAGCACGTACAGGCTCATCACCCGGAAGCGCAGGTCCATCGGCCGCAGGCGGGCGACCTCCAGGATCCACCGGGAGGTGATCCAGGCGAAGGGGCAGGCGGGGTCGAACCAGAAGCCGACCCGGGCGGGGGTGCCGGGGTCCGGTGCGGCGGCGGTCGGCTGGGAAGGCGTCTCGGGGTTCACGCTGGTGTCCTTTCGCGTGTCCCGGCGGTCGGGCCGTCCGGGATCGGTGGAGGGAGCCGCCCGGGGAGGGCGGCGGGTGCACGGTGGGCGAGTGGCCCGTCACAGCGATGAACCGGGCGGAGTCCCCGGGTGTTCCCGTCCCCCGGTGGCCGGGGTGCCACCCGGGGCAGGTGGTCACGAGAGCGTCACAAGGGACACGGGTTTCTCGCACGCGTGTCGGGCATGTTGGACTCAACGGGAGATGTCCGATTGATATCCCGGAGGAATGACCCGGCCCCACCGTCCCCCGGGAGGCAGATGTGACGACCGTGGCCATGCTCGCCATCGTGGCGGGTGCCATCGCCGTACTGTTCATGTTGATCATGGGATTGAAGCTGCACGCCTTCGTGGCTCTCCTGTTGACCAGCGTGCTCACCGCCGTCGCGCTCGGCATCCCCCTGGAGGATGTGGCGGAGACCGTCGAGGAGGGCATGGGGGGTGTTCTGGGCACGGTCGCGGTGATCGTGGGCCTGGGGGCGATGTTCGGGCAGGTGCTGCGGGTGACCGGCGCGGCCGAACGGATCGCCGACACCCTGGTGTCGGCCTTCGGTGAACGCCGGGTGCCCTGGTCCCTGGGGGCCACCGGCCTGATCGTGGCGATCCCGGTCTTCTTCGATGTCGCCCTGGTGCTGCTGATCCCGCTGGTCTACACCCTCGCCAAGCGGTTGAAGAAGTCGCTGATCGTTTTCGCCCTCCCCCTGCTGGCCGGCCTGAGCGCGGCGCACAGCCTGATCCCGCCCACGCCGGGACCGGTGGCGGCGGCCGGGATCCTGGGGGCCGACCTGGGCTGGGTGATCCTCTTCGGCCTGCTGGCCTCGATCCCCGCCGTCATCCTGGGCGGCATCCTCTACGGCCGTTTCATCGGGCAGCGCGTGGTGGTCGGCGTGCCGGAGGAGATGGAGGAGAAGGTCGGGGGCGACGGGAACGGGGGCGGATCGGAGAACGGGGGCAACGGCGACCGGGGGAAGGAGGACCACGGCAAAGCCGACGGCGGCAACGGGGACGACGACGGCGACGAGGGGAACCGACCCGGCTTCGGCTTGGTGCTGACGATCCTCGCCGTCCCGCTGCTGTTGATCCTCGGCAACACCGTGGCCGACGCCGTCCTGGACGAGGACACCCTCTTCGCGCGGGTCATCGCCCTGGTCGGCGACCCGATGGTCGCGCTGATCATCGCCGTGCTGCTCGCCTTCTACGTCCTGGGGATGCGCTACGGGCTGGGGCGGAGCGAACTGCAGTCGGTGGCGACCAAGGCGCTGGAGCCGGTGGGCATGATCCTGCTGGTCACCGGCGCCGGCGGGGTGCTCGGCGAGGTGCTGGAGCGCAGCGGCGTGGGTGACGCGCTGGAGGAGGTGCTGGAGGCCACGGCCCTGCCGATCATCCTGTTGGCCTTTGTGGCGGCGGCGGTGCTCCGGGTGTGCCTGGGCTCCGGGACCGTGGCCACCGTCACGGCCGCCGCGATCGTCGCGCAGGCCGTGGAGGCACAGGACCTGTCGGCCGCCATGCTCGGCGCGATCGTGGTGGCGATCGGAGCGGGCGCCACGGTGCTCTCGCACGTCAACGACTCGGGGTTCTGGCTGGTCAACCGCTTCCTGGGACTCACCGAGAAACAGACGCTGGTGACCTGGACCGTCATGCAGACGATCATGGGCTGCGCGGCTTTCCTCACGGTTCTTGCCATAAGTCCGATGTTGTAGGGGAGGTGAACCGCCACGGGCGCGCACGGCGCGCCGAAGTCGACGGACACCAGTCACCGCGAAGGGAGACCGTTCGCATGCCCGACAGCCCCGGGGAATTCGTCAACTGGTCGGGGAGCCTGCGCTTCACACCCGGCGAGTTCCTCCATCCCACCGACGAGGAGGAGGTGGTGGAGCGGGTCCGGCGGGCGGCCGAGCGCGGGGAGACGGTGCGCCCCGTGGGCTCCGGCCACTCCTCCACACCGCTGTCCGCCACCGACGAGGTGTTGATGTCACTCGATCGGATGAGTGGGTTGGTGTCGCACGACCGCGAGGCACTGCGCGGCACCCTGCTGCCGGGCACCGGCCTGGCGGAGGCCGGTCGGTTGCTGGCCGAGGTGGGCATGGGCATGGAGAACCTCGGCGACGTGGACTACCAGGCCATCGCCGGCGCCATCGCCACCGGCACCCACGGCACCGGCACCACCCTGCCGAACCTGGGGGCGAACCTGGTGGGTGGACGCCTGGTCACCGGCACCGGCGAGGTGGTGCCCTTCGGCGAGGACGCGGGCCCCGACCACGACCGGGACCTGCTGCGTGCCGCCCGGGTCTCCCTCGGGGCGCTGGGGGTGATGACCTCGTTGACGCTGCGCCTGCTGCCCGACCACGACCTGCACCGGGTGAACTGGTGTACGCACGTCGACTGGGCGTTGGAGCACTTCCACCGCCTGGCCGCCGCCCATCGGCACTTCGACCTCTACTGGTACCCGCGCAGCGACCTCGCCCAGGTGCGAACGCTCAACATGCCGGGGGACGAGCCCGGGGACCCCGCCCTGGTCCCGCCCGGCCGGCACCTGCGCCGCGACGAGACGGCCTCCAATCACGAGATCATCCCGAACAGCCGGGAACTGAAGTTCGACGAGATGGAGTACATGCTGCCGCTGGAGGCGGGGCTGGAGTGCTTCCGGGTGATCCGCGAGCGGATTCGGGAACGGCACCGCCGGACGGTGGCGTGGCGGGTCCTGCTGCGCACCATCGCCCCGGACGACGGCCTGATCAGCACCTGCGAGGGGCGCCCGACCATGACGATCGCCCTGCTGCAGAACAACACCCTCCCCCACGACGAGTACTTCGGGGACCTGGAGCCGATCATGCGGGACTTCGGCGGTCGGCCGCACTGGGGCAAGAAGCACTCACTGAAGGCCGCCGACCTGCGCCCGCTGTATCCCGGCTGGGACACCTTCCAACAGGTGCGGCGGCGGCTGGACCCCGGCGGCGTCTTCCTCAACGACCACCTCCGTGACCTGCTGGTCGAGGAGGGGTCGCAGGAATGGCACCACCTGGAGGAGAGGAAGCGGAAGCGCCGCGAGGAGGCGAGGGCATGAGCAGCGCGACGGGCACCTTCGAAACCCCCGGGAGCCGGACCTGGGTGTTCCCGGGCGGCCACATCCCGGTGGAGAGCACCGGGCCGGAGCCGGAGTTCACGAGCCGGGACGAACTGTGCCTCCTCAACGCCGGCCCCGAACCGGCGGCGGTGGAGCTGACCGTCCTGCACGAGGACCGTGAGCAGGTGGGTCCCTATCCGCTGCGGGTGGAGGCCGGACGGGTGCGGCACGTGCGGATCAACGACCTGATCGATCCGCAGGCGGTGCCGCTGGGCGAGCCCTACGGGCTGGTGGTGCGCTCCGACGTGCCGGTGGTGGCGCAGTTGACGCGTCTGGACACCCGACGGGGCGGCCTGAGCACGGCGGTCGCGCCGGGGTACTGGGCCTGATCCCGGGCCCCGACGGGTTCGCGGGGGGCCGGGGCGTCCCCCGTGGACGTCCCGGCCCCCGCGCGTCGGGACGGATCACCGCGGGCGGACCGTCGCCCCGGCCCGCGGGGTGAACCGGGAGTGCTGCACGCCCGCCGCCCGCGTCGGGCGGCGGGCGTGCAGCACGAGTGCGGGCGGCAGGTTCCGCCACACCGTGCGGCCGACCACCACTTCCCCGAAGGCGGCTCGCAACCCGGCCAACCGGTGCCGGGCGGGGGGCGTCCACCGGCTCCAGGCGTAACCGAACTGGGTGCAGGAACCGTCGGGCGCGAGGACCGAGGCCATGACCCGGGGCAGTGCCCCACCGGCCGGCCCCGTGTAGGCGGACCACGGCAGGCCGCTGATCAGGACGTCCACACCTCCCGTGCCCCGCCGCTCCCCCTCTTCCGGACCGGAGTCGGGGCGGGCGCCGTACGGGGCGAGCAGCTCGGCCAGGTGGGCGGCCCCACCGACGATCACCTCCACGTCGGGGAAGCGACGGGCCAGGTGGGCGGCGAGGTCGGGGTTGGACTCGACGGCGAGTTGCCGGCCCCGGCCGGCCAGCCGCTCCCGGATGACGCCGGTGAAGGCCCCGGTGCCGGGCCCCAGCTCCACCACCACCGGCTCACCCCGCTCCGGGATCGTGACCGCCATCCGCTCGGCGAGCGCGGTGGAACTGGGCACCACGGAGGCCGTGCGGTGCGGATGGCGCAGGAACTCCCGCAGGAACAGGGTCCGGTCGCCGGGACGTCCCGGGGCGGCGGAGGGGGCGACGGCCCGTTCGGGAGCGACGGTTTCGGGAGCGGTGCGGGGCACGGGTACCTCCGGGCGACGACTGACGAGGGTGCCGGCGGGGCGCCTGCGCCCCGCCCCCACCGTCCACCGTGCCGCGCCCCGCCGGCCTCGGCGGATCGGCCGGGATCCCCGGCCCGAAGGAGGAGGCGCCTCCTCCTTCGGGTGGAGTTCGTCGGAACCGCCCGCCGCTACCGTCGGGAGATGTTGTCGACGTGGGGCGGGCGGGCGTTCGCCGGGGCGCTCGCGCCGGGCCGCCTGGTTCTGTTGCCCGCGGGGGTCGGGTGCGTGCTTTTCGCCCGGGGCCCTCCCCCCACCGTTCGGGACTGGGTGGTGCTGCTGTTGGCCTGGGGGGTGTTCCTGGCCGGCGGTGCCCGGCCGGAGGCCGCCGCCCCGGGCGCCGCGGGGGTGCTGCTGCTCGCGCACGCGTGGGCGGACGCCTCGCCGGTGGCGGTGAAGGTGCTGGCGATGGCGGCCGTGACGGAACTGGCCGCCCGCCGCCCCGTGTCGCGTGCCCTGGTGGGGGCGGGCGCGCTGGCGGCGGTGTGCCTGGTGGTGGCCGAACCGGGGGCGGCCGAGGTGACGGCGGCGGCGTTCCGGGGAGCCGTGGTGGCCGGGGTGCCCCTGCTGATGGGCGCCTACCTGCGCGCGTCCACCCGGGCGCTGGCCGACGCGCGGGCCCGGGCCGAGGAGGCCGAACGGCGCCGGGCCCTCGCGGCGCGCGGGGCGCGTCTGGCGGAGCGGACCGAGGTGGCACGGGAGGTGCACGACCTGGTGGCGCACCACGTGGCCTCGATGGCGCTGCGGGTGGGGGTGGCCCGGGAGGTGGTTCCGGACGTGGATCCCCGGGTGGCCGAGGTACTGGACGACGTGCACCGGGCCGCCGGGGCCGCGCTCTCCGACCTGCGGCGGTTGGTGGGGGCGCTGCGCGATCCGACCGCCGTGGGCGACGGACCGCCCGGCGCGTCGGCGGCACCCCTCTCCCCGGGGGAGTTGCCCGAGGCGCTGCGGGCCGCGGTGGAACGGGCCCGGGCGGTGGGCGTGGTGGTGGACGCGGAGATCGCGCCGGCCGCCGAGCGGCTGGACGCCGTTCGGGCCACCACCGTGCTGCGCCTGGTCCAGGAGGGGCTGACGAATGTGTTCCGCCACCCGGGGCCGGGAGCGCACGCCTGCGTGCGGGTCGTGGTCCCGGCCGCCGCGGACGGGGGAACCGCCGGGCCGGGGACCATCCGGGTGGAGGTGGTGGACGACGGCGAGCCCGGGGCCCCGAACGGCCCCGGGCCGGGCGCGGCGGACGAGCCGGGCCACGGCCTGATCGGGTTGCGCGAACGTGTCTCGCTGGTCGGGGGCGTGCTGCGCGCCGGCCCCGTGGGCGGGGACGGCCCCGTGGGCGGGGACGGGGAGCGGGAGGGAGGGTGCGGGTGGGCCCTGGTGGCGGAACTCCCCGACGCGCCCCCGTCCCCCGCCGGGGACGGCGCGCCGATTCCGGGAGCCTGCTCGACCCGGGGGCGACGGTGAACGGGCGGACGGACACCGGGGACGCCCCGGGCACGAGCGGCACGCCGGAGGGAGCCGGTGGGACGGGCCGGGGCCCGGTGATCCGGGTGGTGGTCGTCGACGACCAGGAGTTGGTGCGTGCCGGCCTGCGGATGCTGTGCGAGGCCACCCCCGACATCGAGGTGGTCGGGGAGGCCGGTGAGGGGGCCGGCGCGGTACGGGTCGTCTCCGCCCTGCTGCCGGACGTGGTCTTGATGGACCTGCGGATGCCCGGCACCGACGGCGTCACCGCCACCCGGCGCATCCTGCGGGAGCGCCCCGCGAGCCGGGTGGTGGTGCTGACGACCTTCGACGACGACGATCACCTCTACCCGGCGCTGGAGGCGGGGGCGTGCGGCTTCCTGGCCAAGGACTCGCGGCCGAGGGAACTGGTGGACGCGATCCGACGGGCCGCGGCGGGGGGCGGCGCCTTCGGCGAGCCGGTGCTGCGACGGCTGGTGGGACGGGCGGTGCGGGCCGGCACGTCCCCGGCCGGGACCGAGGGGGACCCGGTGCCGGAGCTGACGCCCCGCGAGCGGGAGGTCCTCGCGCTGCTCGGTGAGGGCCTGTCGAACGCGGAGATCGGTCGCCGGCTGCACCTGGGCGTCACCACGGTCAAGACGCACGTGGCGAGTCTGTTGGAGAAGACCGGGAGCGCCAACCGGGTGCACCTGGCGGTGTTCGCGGTCCGGCGCGGGTTGCTGCCCTGACCCGTCCCCGCCCCTCGGGCGGGTCAGGGGGAGAGTCCCCGGGCGAGGGCACGGCGGGCCGGGAGGACGCACAGCGCCGAACCGGCGAGGACGCCCGCCGGGACGGCGACCGCGGCCGGCACCGGTGCCCATCCGGTGAGGACGGCGAGGGCGGGGAACGCCGTCCCGTCGGCGGCGGCGAGCACGAGCAGCGGCCAGGCCGGTGGCAGCAGCGCCACCGCCGTGCCGGCCGGGGCCGGCAGCAGGGCCGCCGCCACCGGGACGCCGACCGACAGGGCTCCCGCCGCCTTGGTCGCCACCAGCGCCTCCACCCGGTTGCCGGCCGTGGCCGCGACGACGGCGATCAGGAGCGGGGCGAGGGGGGCGGCGAGGAGAGCCGCGACCATCGGCCCGGGGCCCGGCGTCGGCGCGAGGCCGCTCAAGGGGATCGCCACCGCGAGGAGGAGCAGGGAGAGCCCCCAGGCCACCGCGAGCCACAGCAGCAGCGGGAGGGCCGCGGGCACCGGGGTGGTCCGCACCAGACGGGGCAGTCCCTCCTCGGCGTCCTCCACCCGGCGCAGCGCGATCATGGTGCCGACCGTGGTGGGTACGTGCAGCAGGATCAGCGCCGCGAAGACCGTGGGGGCGTACGGCGCGAGGTCGACCCCGTACCGGTCGGCGAGCAGGTCGCGGGCGGCCGGCCACAGCGGGCGCAGCAGCAGGGCGGTGAGGAGCGGCGCGGGGACCAGCAACCAGGGCAGCGGGTCGCGGAGGGGCCCGGTGAGGCCGAGGAGGGCGATGATCCGTCCGCCCCTCCCC
>NZ_VKHS01001169.1 GCF_014141525.1 Streptomyces calidiresistens | reverse complement strand
CCGCTCGCCTCGCACCCCCCACCGCACCGGCCGTCGGGTCGTGACGGTGGCCCTGACCACGAGCCTGCTGTTCGTGCTCACCGGTCTGGCGGGGCGCTCCGGCGCCGACCCCGGCGCGGAGGGCTGCGCGCTGCCCCGCCACCCGGTGCACCACTCCCTGGGCATCGCCCCCGGCGACGGTGCCCATCCCCCGGGGCATCCCCCCACGGTGGGGGAGCCGGAGGCCGCGATGCTCTTCCTGTCCTTCCCGGACGCCGAGCCGAGCCGGACCCCGGAGCGGATCGCCGCCTCCTACTTCCCCGCCACCACCGACTTCCTGCACCGCGCCTCGTACGGCCGTTTCCGGCTCGCCCCGGAGATCGACCACGAGTGGCTGCCCATGCCCCTGCCCTCCACGGCCTACGACATCGGCCGCGACTGGACGCCCCGGGGCCGGGAGGCGTACCTGCGCGATGCGCTGGCCCTGGTCGCCGCCCACCGTCCCCACCTGGCGGGGGTGGACATCCTCTACCTGGTCGCGGACCCGACCGCGCCGGGGGTGGACGCGGACGCCACCAAGGTCGTCAACCTGGAGCATCCCGTCACCGTGGCGGGCAACGAACTGCGTCGGGTCGTCACCCTCTTCGAGGGGGACCCGCCGGACCGCCTCGTCCTGGCCCACGAGACCGGCCACGTCCTGGGGCTGCCGGACCTCTACGACCGCCCGCAGCGCCCCGGCGGGAACTGGGACCGGCACGTGGGGGACTGGGACCTCATGGGAAGCCAGTTCGGCATGGCCCCCGACCTCTTCGGCTGGCACCGCTGGAAGCTGGGTTGGCTGGACGACCACCAGGTGGCCTGCCCGCCCGCCGGAGGGATCACCCTGCACGCGCTGCGTCCGCTCGCCGCCCCGCCGGAGCCCGGGGCGGGGTCGGGGACGGACGACACCCGGATGGTGGTGGTGCGGACCGGCCCCTCGGAGGTCCTGGTCGCCGAGGCCCGGCTGCCGATCGGCAACGACCGGGACCTGTGCACCCCGGGCGTGCTGCTGTACCGGGTGCGCTCCGACGTCGCCTCCACCCGGGGGCCGATCGAGGTGATCGACGGCCGACCCGACGGGGCGGCCTGTCACGGCCGGTCGGTGCGGCCCGAACTCGCGGACGCGCCCCTGGACACCGGCATGTCCCATCGCGACCCGGTCTCCGGGGCGCGGTTCGAGGTGGGGGAGCGGGAGCCGGGCGGGGGC
>NZ_VKHS01001168.1 GCF_014141525.1 Streptomyces calidiresistens | reverse complement strand
GGGTGACCCGGGGGTGCGACACGGTGACGCCTCGTCGTCGGGGCCGGGCACACGGGGCCCCGGGGTCCGGGTCCGCGGGTGGGTGGACGGGTCGGTACCGGGAGGGCGCCCCGGGGTGCGGGGCGGGAGCGGACCGGGGGCTCAGCGCAGTGCCGCGCCGGCGGGTGCCCGCCGCTCGACGAGCGGCCGACCGACCGCCCAGCCGAGGGTGAGGACCACGGTGCGGGCATCGGCGACGCGCAGCGGGGTCACCCGCGGTTCGGTGACGTCCGCCCGCATCAGGCAGCCGTCACCCGGCGCGTGGTGGGCCCGCAGCAGCGGCTCCGGCAGGGCCGCCCCGGCGGATCGGCGGTCGGGACTGCCGGGGCCGGGGCCGCCGGCTCCGGGGCCCGCGCGGCCCGCCGACCAGGAGACGGGACGGTATTCGAGCATCCCGCCGTCCTGCGGGGACGCGGGGGCGTCGAGGAAGAGGGCGAGCGCCAGCGGTGGGCCCCCGGGCGCCGGTTCGATCCGGTCGCCGGGCCGGTCGAGGACGTGGAGGCAGAGGCGTCGGGCGGGGTCGGGAAGGGGCTCGGCGGCCACCCCGGCTATGGCGGCGACGAGGTCGCGCAGCGCGGGGTCGGCGCCGAGCCGGGCCATCAGGGGCCCGGCCGCCGACAGTTCGGTTCCGTCGAGGACGTCGGCGTGCTCCCGGCGGACGAGACGCTGCCGCAGCCCGAGCACCTCCGCGCGCAGGGCGGTGAGTCCCGCCCGGGTGAGAAGCCCGGGCAGGCGCAACCGCCCGAGGCGCGCGAACGGGGCGCGCAGCTCGTTCGCACGCTCCGGGAGAGACAACATGCTCCTGCCATACCCACCGGGGATGCCCGACCAACTGTCCCGGAGGGGAAATCCGGGTCGGTTTCCGGTCGGAAAACGTTGCCGTGGTGTTCGCAACCCCGGCTCACGCCACGGCGGTTGACCCATCGACCGGGCACGCCGGTGGGTCGGGGGCAACCCCGGCGCGCCGGGCGGCGTCCCCCGGGACGCGGGGACGACGCCCGGGGTCCCGGGTTGTCGGTGCCGCGTCCGATGATGGGGAGACACCGCGCCCGGGCCCACCGGGCGGAGGGACGGAGTACGGGGGCGCCGCGCGCCGCCCGGGGAGGTCGGCGATGAGCGGAGCGACGGCGGAGCCCGATCGGGACACCCGCACCGGGGAGGAGCCGGCCGGGTGGGACGGGGGGAAACC
>NZ_VKHS01001167.1 GCF_014141525.1 Streptomyces calidiresistens | reverse complement strand
CTAGTGCCGCGTCAGGCAACGTTCGCCCTGTCGTGATATGCCGCGCGGTTGCTGTGCCGGGCGGCACCGGACCATCAGAATGCTCACGTGGCTGAACGCGTGCGGGTCCGTGAGATCGATGACGACGAGGGCAGGCGGCTGCTGCGGATCATCCGCCGGGGCACTGGCTCGGTGGTGACCTGGCGGCGGGCCCAGATGGTGCTGCTGTCCGCGCAGGGCATGCCGGTGGCGAGGATCGCCGAGGTGACGTTCACCAGCGATGACCGGGTGAGGGACGTGATCCACAACTTCAACGCCGACGGCTTCGACTCGCTCTACCCGAAATACCGGGGCGGACGACCGAGGACGTTCACGCTGCCCGAACGCCGGGAGATCAAGAAGATCGCCAAGTCCAGGCCGGCCGAGCACGGCCTGCCGTTCTCGACCTGGAGCCTGACCAAACTGGCGGACTTCCTGGTCGCCGAGGGGGTGGTCGACGACATCAGCCACGAGGGCCTGCGCATCCTGCTCCGCGAGGAAGGCGTCTCCTTTCAACGCGTGAAGACCTGGAAGACCTCCCGTGACCCGGACTACGCGGCCAAGAAGGCGCGGGTGGAGCACCTGTACGCGATCGCCGACGGCGAGGTCGTACCCGAGAACGGCGAGCCCGAAGTCATCTTCTGCCTCGACGAGTTCGGGCCGCTCAACCTCCAGCCGCACCCCGGCCGGCAGTGGGCCGAACGCGGCGGCAGGCACAAGGACCCCGGCCGCGAACCCCGACCCCGGCGGCGGGCCACCTACACCCGCCCCCACGGCGTCCGGCACCTGTTCGCCGCCTACGACCTGACCAAAGACCAGCTCTACGGCCACATCAAGAAGACCAAGAACAGATCGAAGTTCCTGGAGTTCTGCCGCTACCTGCGCACCCTCCACCCACGAGAGGTCCGCCTGGCGATCGTGTGCGACAACTACTCACCGCACCTGACCACCAAGCGGTGCCGCAGGGTGGCCGACTGGGCCGAGGCCAACAACGTGGAGATCGCCTACACCCCGACCAACAGTTCCTGGCTGAACCGGATCGAGGCCCAGTTCACCGCCCTGCGCTACTTCACCCTCGACGGCACCGACCACACCAGCCACAAAGAGCAGGGCAGCATGATCCGCCGCTACATCATCTGGCGAAACCGTCACGCCGCCGACGAACGCCTCCGCGAGGTCATCGACAGGGCGAACGTTGCCTGATGTGGCACTAG
>NZ_VKHS01001166.1 GCF_014141525.1 Streptomyces calidiresistens | reverse complement strand
GGGGTGGACGATCAGACCCGCCCGGTGGGCGTCGGCGACCAGGGAGGTGGGGGTGCCCCGGGTGCCGTCGGCCCCGCGGTGGTCGGCGGCGGCCAGCAGGGCGGTGTCGGGGTGGTCGGTGAAGATGCCGTCGATGCCGGTGGCGAACCAGGCCCGGAGCGCGCCGAAGGCGTCGCCGTGTCGGTGGGGGTCGTCGCCCACGCGGAATTCGGCGGGCAGGTACCGGTTCTCGTTGCGCTGGGTGTAGGGGTGGACGATCAGACCCGCCCGGTGGGCGTCGGCGACCAGGGAGGTGGGGGTGCCCCGGGTGCCGTCGGCCCGACGGGGGATCACCAGGTCGAGGGTGGGGCCGATGCCGCTCGCGTACCCGGCGATCTCCCGCAGGCCCTTCGGGGTGATCAGGTCGGCCACCGTCCGCGGGTCCCCGGCCAGTTCGAGGTCGCGCGGCCGGCTCCCGGCGGAGGAGAACAGCACCACGCCGGGGGTGTCCACCAGGCGCGACAACCGACGGATGCTGGTCGGCTCGAAGGACTGCAGGAAGATCGGGGAGGTGCGGCGGTGCAGGCCGTGGCGGCGCAGCAGCGCGGCCAGCGGCTCCTCCAGCGGCAGGCCGATGGAGCGGAAGTGGGAGGGGTGCTTGGTCTCGGCGTGCAGCCACACCGGGCGACCCCGGCGGCGGCCCTCATCGGCGGCCCACCGGATCACCTCCTCCAGGGTGGGCACCTCCCACCGCCCGTCGTAGATCGTGTTGTTGGGGCGCTGCTCGGGGATGCGCTCCACCGCCCGCAGGGTCTTCAACTCGGCGAGCGTGAAGTCCTCGGTGAACCAGCCGGTGACGGTCACCCCGTCGATGGTCCTCGTGGCCCGCCGATCGGCGAACTCCGGGTGGTCGGCCACGTCAGTGGTGCCGGAGATCTCGTTCTCGTGGCGGCACACCAGATGGCCGTCCCGGGTGGGAACGAGATCCTGTTCGATGACGTCGGCGCCCATGTCCAGGGCGAGTTGGTAGGCACCCATGGTGTGCTCGGGACGGTAGCCGCACGCACCCCGGTGGGCGATGACGGTGGGCACCGGCAGCCCGCGGAACCCCTTCCCCTTGCCCGGGGCTCCGTGCGCGAGGGGGTGCGGGGCCGCGTGGGCGGCGCCCGCGCCGGCGAGGACACCGCCGGCGGCGACGGCCCCGAGGGCCGCGGCGCCCAGCAGGGCCCGCCGGGCGGGGGCCGGGGTGGGAAC
>NZ_VKHS01001165.1 GCF_014141525.1 Streptomyces calidiresistens | reverse complement strand
CACCCGGTGAGCACGACGGCCAGGCCCGCCGCCCCCGCGGCGACGGCGGTGCGGCGGGAAGTCATGGGTCCGGTCATGTGGGTGCCCTGCGCCCCGTTGTCGTCCGATCCGCCGCACCCGGTGAGCACGACGGCCAGGCCCGCCGCCCCCGCGGCGACGGCGGTGCGGCGGGAAGTCATGGGTCCGGTCATGTGGGTGACCATCCTCTCGGTCCGTGGTTCGCCGGTCGGGGACCGGCCGGTGCGCATCCCATCCTGACCGGCCCCCACGGTGGACCGCCGGCCCCGGTTCCCGGGTTTGGCGCGGACGGATGGTTTTGTCGATCACCGTTGCCGGATGTGGCACACTGCGGACCGGGTATGGGCACCCCGTGGCGCCGGGGCGGCGCGAAGCCGGGGCCCGCGCGATCATCCGGCCTCGGACGGGGGTCCCGTGAAGGCTTTCGGAACGGACGATCTCACCTATCCCACCCCCGGCATGACCCGACGGGGCGGGCCTCCCCCTCCTCCCGGTTTCCACCGGTTGCGTGTCCGCGTTCCGCTGGGCCACGGCCCCGCGACGTTCGTCGCGGCCGGGCGCGCGGTGCTGACCTGGGGGACGCACCGCGGAACGGGGATCGGCCTCGACACGGACGCGCCGGAGGCGGCGCCCGGCGTCCGGGTCACCGTCGGGGTCGGTCCCCTTCGTGCCCCTGCCTGGTGGTGTGGACGGTTCACGAGGCGCGACGCGTCGGTTTCGCCTACGGCACCCTGCCCGGCCATCCGGAGTGCGGGGAGGAGGCCTTCGTGGTGGAGCGCGCGGACGACGAATCCGTCCACCTCACCGTCCTCGCCCTCAGTCGCCCCGCGGCCCGGTACGCCCGTCTGGCCGGCCCCGTCGGCCGTCTCGCGCAACGGCTGATGGCCCGTTGGTACGGGCGCGCCCTGCGGCGAGCCGTCCGGCAGGCGCGCCCCGACCGGGACCCGGGGTGAGGTCTCCTCCCGATCACCGCCTTCCCGGACGCGTCCCCGGGTGCCGGGCGCGGAACCCGGAGCGGGGCCCGGACCACCCGATGGCATGCCGCTCGGGACCGCCGCCATCCGCTGCGCGACGTCCCCGGGGGAGGACGGCCCGCTGCCCGGCGTCGTCGGGGCCGGGCACCCGGGCGCGGGCGGGGCACCCCGGAGGTTTCCGCGTCCTCGCCGTGTCCTTGCGGGACGGTCCGTGCCCTGCCGGTGGGGCCCGGTGGGGGAGG
>NZ_VKHS01001164.1 GCF_014141525.1 Streptomyces calidiresistens | reverse complement strand
GGCCGGTACCGGGGGCCGGCTCCCCGTTCGCCCCACGCGTCCCACCGGCGTCCCCGGAGCCGGCCCGGGCCGGGGTCGCCGCGCATTACGGTGATCTCTTCCGCGAACAGCGCGGGTTCGGGCCCGGGGGAGGTCGGACACGGCCGCCCGAAGGTCACAGGACCTCCCGGGCCACCTCCAGGAGCCCGGGGTCCCGGTCCAGGAGGATGAGGGTGTCCACCCGGGTCTCCCTCCAGGCCGCCAGGCGGTCCCGCATGGCGGGGATCGGGCCGAGCAGCGCGACCTCGTCGAGGAAACGGTCGGGCACCGCCGCGACCGCACCGGGCTTGTCGCCGTCGGCCATCCGGTCGCGGATGTCGCGGGCGGCGCCCTCGTACCCCATGGAGAGGGCGACGTCGAAGTAGGTGTTGCGGCCGCCGGGGCCGACGGCCCCCAGCAGGTGCGCGAACAGCGGCCGGAGGGCGTCGCGCCCCTCCTCGACGGTGTCGGCGTGCGCGACGTAGGGGATGGGGCAGATCGCCACGTCCTCCGGGGAGCGGCCGGCCCGGGCGATGCCCTCGTCCAGCGGGGCGGTGAGGGCCTTCTCGTGCTCGGGCGCGTACATGCCGCAGAGCCAGCCGTCGGCGATCTCCCCGGTGAGGGCGAGGTTGCGCGGGCCGATGGCCCCCAGGTAGAGGGGTATGCGCGGGCGCAGCGGGGTCATCTCGGACCGGACGGGTCGCGCCCGGCCGCTGGACCCCGGCCCCCGGTAGGGGAGTTGGTGGATCTCCCCGTCGTAGCGGACGCGTTCCCCCCGGGCGATGGCGGCCCGGACGATGTCCACGTACTCGCGGGTGCGGCGCAGCGGGCGGTCATACGGTTGGCCGTGCCAGCCCTCGACGATCCACGGCACCGACAGGCCCAGGCCGAGGTGGAAGCGCCCGTGGGAGAGCACGTCCAGGGTCATGGCCGTCATGGCGGTGGCGGCGGGGGTGCGGGCCGGGATCTGCATGACGGCGGTGCCCAGGGCGATCCGTTCGGTGCGGGCGGCCAGGTAGCCGAGGACGCTGACCGCGTCGGGGCCGTACTCCTCCACGCTCCACACCGAGTCGACGCCGATCCGCTCGGCGTGCTCGACGATCGGCAGGACCTGCTCGATGGGCTCTCCGCCGTAGCCCAGGGCGAGTCCGAGACGCATGGCGCGCTTCCTTTCCGGTGCGGGTCGGTGCGGGGGTGCCGCGGGTGGGGGTGCGTGAGG
>NZ_VKHS01001163.1 GCF_014141525.1 Streptomyces calidiresistens | reverse complement strand
GTCAGCAGCGTCAGATGTCTATAAGAGACAGCCTTGGGGTGGGTGGCCACCGAGGCGGGGACGGCGCGGCGGTCGTCGCCGGTCAGTCCGGCGCGGATGAGGTGGAAGGTGTCCCCGGCGTAGGTCCAGGCGCAGGCCGGGCAGCGCGAGGCGCGGCGGTTGCCGCAGGCCACCCGCAGACGACCACCGGGTTCGGCGGTGGTGGTGTAGCTGTGCAGGATCTCGCCGGTGAACGCGTCGCGGATGGTCGAGGACCCCGAGAGGTGGATGGGGCGGGCGCAGCCGCCGGTGCGGCGGATCTGTTCGGCCCAGCGCTCGAAGTCGGGGGCCGAGGCCACCCGCAGGGCATCGCCCAGCACGACCGGGGCGGGGATGGTGGTCTCAGGCATCGGCGGACTCCCGAAGGCCGGTGGGCAGGTGGCCGGTGCCGTGGCAGGTGCGGCAGGTGACGGTCAGGGTGTGGCGGGTGCCGTCGGGGCGGCGGGTGCCGGTGGTGATGGCCACGGTCGGGAAGCCGTCGCAGTGGGGGCAGATTCGGGCGCGGGTGGGCAGTGGACGGTGCATGATGGAGGTTCCTTTCACCAGGTGGGAGGAAGCCCCGGGGCGGCGGATGCTTGGCGGTATCGGTGCCGCCCCGGGGATCTGTGCGGGTGGGAGGGGTTCAGCGGCGGCGACGGCCCTTGGCGCGGTACATCGCGGCGTCGGCGGCGGCCAGCGCGTCGGTCAGGGTGGGCACCGGCAGCTCGGCGACCGGGCAGGCCCCGATGGAGGCGGCCACCGGCAGCGGGCGGGAGCCGTGGGGCACCGGCCGGTGCAGCAGCGAGGCCAGGTCCTCGATCCCGGCCCCGCCCTCGGCGGTGGTCACCACGGCCACGAACTCGTCTCCGCCCAGGCGCCCGGCCACCCCGCGCGAGGAGCACCAGGCGTTGAGGCGTTCGGCGGTGGCCACCAGCGCGGCGTCCCCGGCCGCGTGGCCGAAGGTGTCGTTGAGGTGCTTGAAGTCGTCCAGGTCCACCAGCACCACCAGGGCGTCGGGGCGGCGGATGAGGCGTTCGGCGCGGGCACTCCAGCCGTGGCGGGTGTGCAGGCCGGTCAGCGGGTCGCGGCGGGCGGTGCGCAGGCGGTGGGTCAACAGCCCGCCGTGCACCATCCAGCCGGTCAGGGGCCTGGCTCTTATACACACCTCCGAGCCCACGAGCCTTGGAGCTCCCTCGTCTGCCGACTTCAGCTAGCAAAAAA
>NZ_VKHS01001162.1 GCF_014141525.1 Streptomyces calidiresistens | reverse complement strand
CCGCCCACCTGATCCGCCCCTCCCGCGGTGGTCCGGCCCCGGCCGGGGCCGGACCACCGCGGGGGTAGCCTGGCGGCGCGCCGCCGTCCGGCCGGGGAGGCCGTCGGGGCCGCGCGGCGCCGGGGCCCGCCGCCCCGCACCGCCGCCCCGCACCGCCGTCCGCCGGGCGACCGACGGTCCCCCGGCGGCGACGATCCGACCGCAGCCGTGCCCGGGAACCGGCCCCCGCCGCGACGCCCGGGGGAGGGAACAGGGAACGACCCCGTGCGATCCGCCGACCCCGGACGGCCGGGCCCCCCGGGGGAGCCCGGGGAGACCCCCGCCGAGCCGTTGGACCCCGACACCGCTCCGGGCGCCGGGGAGGCACGCCCCGCGCCCCGATGGCCCCTCGTCCTCGCCGTCGTCGCCCTCGGCGGCGCGCTCGGTGCCCTCGCCCGGTACGCGGTCTCCCTCGCCTGGCCGACCCCCGAGGGGGCGTTCCCCTCGGCCCTGCTCGCGGTCAACGTCCTCGGCAGCGCGCTCATCGGCGCGCTGGTTCCGCTGGTCACCGACCGGGCCGCGCACCCGCTGCTGCGACCCTTCCTCGGCACCGGTCTGCTCGGCGGGTTCACGACCTTCTCCGTGCACGCCGTGGACATCGAGCGGCTGATCGCCGACGGCCGGGCGGTGGTCGGTCTCGGCTACGCGGCGGCCAACCTGATCGGGGCCCTGCTCGCGGTGGGGGCCGCCGCCGCACTCACCCGGCGCGCGCTGAACCGTTCGCGCCGGACCGATGTGGTCGACGACGCGGTCGACGGGGGGAGGGCCCCGTGACGTGGTGGTGGGTGGCCCTCGGCGGCGCGCTGGGGGCCTGTCTGCGGTACCTGATCGACACCGGGGTGCAATCCCGCTTCGGCTCGACCCTCCCGCTCGGCACCCTGACCGTCAATCTGCTGGGCAGCCTGGCCCTCGGTGTGCTGACCGGCGCCGTCCTGGCCGGCGCGGCGGGGGACGCGCTCGCCCTCGCACTGGGGACGGGCCTGTGCGGGGCGCTGACCACCTACTCCACCTTCTCGTGGGAGACCCTGCGGCTGTGGGAGTCCGGCGCCCGGGGCCCGGCGGTGCTCAACGCCGTGGGGAGCGTGGTCGCGGCGGTCGGCGCGGCGGCCCTCGGTCTCGCCGCCGGCTCCGCCCTGTGGGGGTGAGCGCGGCGGCGCCCCGGTCCACCACCTGGCTCTTATACACATCTTACGCTGCCGACGAAGC
>NZ_VKHS01001161.1 GCF_014141525.1 Streptomyces calidiresistens | reverse complement strand
GGGGTGGGGGAGCGCGGTACGGACGTCACCGGGCGCGCCGACGACGCTCCAACTCGTCCAGCAGGCGTTCCTCCTGCTCCTCGAAGGAGGACCGGTCGATTTCGCCCTCCTCCAGGGCGCGGTTCAGTTCGGTCAGCCGGGCGAGCACGGGGGTCGGGTCGTGGAGTTCACGGTTCGCGGTGTCGATGAGGCGGTCCGCGATCCAGGCCGGCCCCCGCACCGGGGCCAGGGGCAGCAGGAGGATTTCGCGCAGCAGGCCCACTCACATCGCCCCCGCCGTCGGGGCCCGGTGGCCGGTGGCCCCGGGGGTCTCGGGAACGAAGCTGAAGCAGGGCAGCGGCCCGGTCACCCGGAGTTCCGCGTACGGGGCGGCCCCGGCGGCACAGCGGTCCACCTCCTCCAGGAAGCGGGAGGTGCCCGCTCGCTCCACCAGGAAGGAGAAGTTCACCGCGCAACCCGCGACCGGCGGCCCCGGGACGCCGGCCACCGCCCGCCGTTCCAACCGGCGCAGGGTCTCCCGTCCCGCCTCCGACGCCCGCCGGCCCAGGGCCGTGGCGATCCGTTCGCCCAGTCGGAGTCGGGCCTCGTAGCCGGGGCGCCGTCGGGTTTCCTCGTACAGTCGCCGCAAGCGGGGATCGGCGCGGACGAGATCGGGTACGGCCTCCTCCCGGGGGAGCACCTTCAGGTTCATCTCCACCCGGTCGGCCACCCGGTCCAGAGCCGCGGCGTACCGGTCGCGTTCGCGGACCAACAGGGCCCGCACCGCATCCTCGTCCGGAGCCACGGTGCCGAAGCGCATCGGCAGCACCGGCCCCCCCTCGCCGAGGGAGAGCAGGAGGTCGCGGTGAACCGTGAGATCACGACGCCTGGCCCGCGGCTCGCCGCGGACCCGGCCGACCACCGCCGCCAGGGGCTCCTCCGTCACCATGGCGAGGGACTCGGAGGACGAGCCGATTCCGGTCGCCCCGCGGGGAAGGGAACGGCCGGCACCCAGGATGCCGTGGACGTGCAACACGCAACCGTCGGGGGACGGGGGCACGACTCAGCGCTCCCGCTCACGGGAGCGGGAGGAGCTCCGTCGGGACCGCGTTCCGCCACCACCGCCGGACCCCGCGCGGCTTTCCCCGTTCGGCTCCTCCCGCTCGTCCTCGTCCTCGTCCCCGGTGAGAGCGGACCGCACCTTCTCACCGGCGGAGCGCACGGCCTTCTTCGCGCCCTTCTTCCCGGCCGCCCGCGCCATCCCCCCGCC
>NZ_VKHS01001160.1 GCF_014141525.1 Streptomyces calidiresistens | reverse complement strand
CCCCGAAACCCCCCGAACGCGCCGGGTCCCACCCGCTTACGCCGCGAACCACCGCGCCAGCGCGTACGCCACCGGGGCAGCCGCCGTGAGCGGCAGGGCCACCCCGGCGGTGAAGTGCACGAACCGCGAGGGCCAGTCGTAGGACGCCACCCGCAGCCCCAGCAGCGCGCACACCGCGCCGGCCGCCGCCGCGCCCGCGGCGGGGAGGCTCTCCACCGAGGAGATCACCCCCGCGCCCGGGCCCGAACCCAGCGCCGCGCCCAGCGCCGCCGCCGCGAGCACCGCCGCCACCGGACCCACCACGCGCACCGTCAGCACCCCGCGCACCGGCGCGGCGATCGCCACGCCGGCGGCCACCGCCGTCACCGCGCCCGCGTGCACGGCCGTCGCGGCGAGCAGCCCGGCCGCGGAGATCGTCAGGAGGGTGGAGACGGCGCCGGCGGTCAACGCGTCCAGCCGCTCGTCCGCCCCGCCCCGGTGCCGCAGCTGGAGCACCAGCACCAGCAGGAACCACACGCCCAGCACGCCCAACAGGGCGGGCACGGCGTGCCGGGGGGCGAGCAGCAGCACCGCCGCGTCGGCCGTCAGACCGCCGGCGAAGGCCAGGGCGATGCCCTGCCGCGCCGGCCACATGCCGTTGAGGCGGAACCACCCGGCGGCGGTCACCGCCTGGAGCACCACCACGGCGGGCAGCACCGCCCACTGGCCCACCAGGGCGAGCACCGCCACCAGGGTGGCCAGCACGGCCGTCAGCACCGCCGGCCGCGGGCCGGGCGGGATGATCGGCGAACCGGTGCGGTGTGCCGAGGGGGCCGGCGACCCGGTCGCGGCCGGGGTCGCCCCGGAGCCGGCGGGGACGTCGGCGGCCGAACGGGTGACGCCGCTCATCGGGCACCCCCCGCGAACGGCGGCAGCACCTCGACGGTGCTCCCGTCCCGCAGCACGACCCCGGCGTGATCGCCGGAGCCGACCTGCCGCCCGTCCACCAGGAACGAGCAGCGCTCCAGCACCCGGGCGAATTCCGGCCGGTCCGCGTGCCGCTCGCGCGCCGCCTCCAGGGCCTCCGCCAGTGTCCCCGCCCGCCAGGGCTCCTCGGCGGTACCGGCAGCGGCCTTCGCCGCCGCCCAGTACCGGATCGTGCCGCTCGCCATTCGGCCCACCCGTTCCTTCCGTGCCGTTCGCTGTTGTCCCTCGCGCCGCGTCGGCCCGCCGTCCGCCCCGCGAACGCCCATCATCACCCCTCCCGCAC
>NZ_VKHS01000116.1 GCF_014141525.1 Streptomyces calidiresistens | reverse complement strand
GGTCCTGCTCCGCAGGAACGACGCACCGGGCCTGCGGCCCGGTAGGCCGTAAAGCGCTGCGCGCTTTACGGGGGCATTCCCCTTCGGGGAATGCCGGGAATTCGCTCCGCGAATTCCTTGGTGAATTGCTCCGCAATTCACCGCGCCCCGGGTCATGGGGGCGGCCCGGATGGTCGGGCGGGTGCGGCCCGGTGGTGGGCGGGGGTACATGCGTGGGCCGGCTACGGGGTGGGGCGGTGCTCGTGGGGGTGACGGCCCGTCGGGCGCACCGGCCGGGAACGGGAGCCCGGGGCCCGGTGGGCGGCCGGCCGCACGAGGTCGGGGAAGCCGGGGCGGGAACGGGTGCTGGAAGCGTGCCGGGCGGGGGCCCGTGATGCATCACCGGTAGGTGTTGGGAAACGCCGGGACCACCCCCGGGCGCCCCCTCCTTCCCGCCCGATCATCCGGCGCGCGGCCCCGTGGATTGGTGATGCATCATGGGTAGAAGTTGGGAAAACTGGGGACCGCCCCGGCGCCCAGTGGCGCCGGATCACCGGTTTCCCGATTCCGTTTCACCGGTGCCCGAATTCGGTGACCGGTAGTCGAGGAATGGTCGGGAGCGGCTGTCGTCGTAATCGGAAAGCTTTTCCTCTCCCCACCATTCGTCATGGCCTTCGGATTCCTCCAGGGAAACGCACGGCTTCGCGTCTCCGCGACGCAACAGAACTTCCGTGTAATCCGGTGGCAGGGAGCGCCCTCCGTGTCCGCTTCCGCTGTCCCGGAACACGTGCTCTCCCCTGCTCTCCCGACTTCCCGAATGGAGGGCCGCCACCACTTCCGAACCGAGCGGATAACGGGCTCCCATGCCCTTTCGAGGGGTTGACCGGGGGCTTGACCACGGTGGTCAACCGCAGGTCGGGGCGCTGCACCGGGCGGGCGTCGCCACGGCGGCCGGGCAGGAGACCGGGGGCCGGGGGAACGGTCGGTCGGGGTGGTCCGCGGGCCTCGGTGGGGGTGTACCGGCGGTGTACCGGTGGTGTACTCCCGGGTGTACTGCGGGTGTGCCGGTGCCCGTCACGCTCCAGCACACCCACCGGGCTCCTGACCTGCTGGGACGACCCGTCCCGGGCCGTGACAGAGGCGGTGACCATACCCCGGATGGAGGAAGGGGGACGGGGAGGGTCGATCCGGCGGCCGAGCGGGGCCGGGGCGGGATCGGCCGGCGGATCGGTGGCGTGGCCGATTCGGCGGCGAGGACCAGGACGTGGCCGAGCCGGTGGCCGGTGGCCGATCGGGAAAACGGCCACCAAGGCACGTGGCCGGGCCTCTGGCCGATCCGGGAACGGCCACCAGGGCGTGGCCGAGCCGCCGGCCGATCGGCCACCGAGGGGCGTGGCCGGAGCCGTGGCCGCACCGGCCGGAGAACGGCCACCGTGGCCGCACGGCCGCCCCGTGGCCGCAGCAGCCGCCCGGAGGGGCCGTGCCGGGCCCGGCCGGGCCGCTGTGGGCCCGTGTGGCCGCCCTGCGGGCCGCCAGCGGCCACCGGGCCCCGCACGCCGCCCCGAGGCCGAACCGGGGGCCGCCAGGCAGATGCTGCGCCACGCCCCGACCGAACCGGGGACGAGGACCAGGGCGCGGCCGAACCCGTGGCCGATCCGACGTCGAGGACCAGGCCGTGGCCGACCCGTGGCCGAGCCGTCCCGCTCCCCACCACACGGGTATGGTCACCGCTTCTGTCACCGCCCGGGACGGGTCGTCCCCGCAGATCAGGGAGCCGCCGGGTGTGCCGGTGGCGGTACACCCACCGGTACAGCGGCGGTACACCCGGCGGTACACCACCGGCACACCCCCAGCAGACCGCCAGCACACCCTCGCCGGGCGGTCCCGGGGCGGCCCGTGCCCGGCGGGCGCCGGGTGTCGAGAGAACGGGTTCTCTCCCGTACAGGGAGAGACCTGTCGGCGCGCGGCCCCGGCCGAATCCGGGGCGCGGCCTGCGGTTGACCACGCCCGGCCCCGAGGGGAATGGGGACCGGAGTCGGTACCGGGGTCGGTACCTGGATCGGAACATGGATCGGAACGCGGTACGGGACCGGTGGCGGGACCGCCGAATACGCGGGTGAGCGTGCCTCATTTCCGGTGCCGTTTATGAAACCCGGCCCGCTTTCGAACGCGGCGGTGATACCGGGGGTGGCGTCCGGGATTCCCGGCGCAGGGAACGGAGGGTCCCCGCCGCGCGAGGGGGGGTGGGATGGCGGCGGGGACCGGCCCCGATGCTATCGGCCCGGCCGGTGGGCGGCGGCGGAATCCCGGGATTCCACCCCGAGTGTCGGCGAGTGACGATAGAAGAGGAACCATGACGAACACCGAAACCGGGGACCGCCCGGTGATCCCGATCGGGACCGAGACCATCGCGCACGCGGCGTACGACACCGACTGGCACGTCTACATCGAGGAGGGCCTGCCCGAGGGGGCGGGGCCGCTGGGGTACTGCACCGGCGTCGGGCCCGACGAGGACTTCGACCCGGCCGCGGCGAGTCGGGTCCTGGCAGCCGGCGGGTGGGAGACCGTCGGCGAATGGGAGCCGCTGCCGAACACCGAGGAGTACCCGTGGAGGGCCCGGGTGGTGCGTCGGGATCCGGCGGACATCGCGCCGGTCGCCCCGGCCGCCGACGACGACCAGGAGGAGGGGCCGGTGCCGGGTGACTACCGGCCGCCGGGTCCCGGCATCGTGATCTGACCGGCGGGCAGGGCACGGGCGAGGACGCTTCCCGGGGCGCCTCGCCCCTGCCCTGCCCTGCCCGCCGCTTGCCCTACAACCTGCCTTACAACGGGCCCTGTAACGTGCCCTGCAACTTGCTCTACAACTTGCCCCCAGATGCGCCGTGCCCCCTCTCCCACCTGCGCGGTCAAGGGGTCGCCGGCCGCCGACTACTTCCCCCGGGGACCCTCTTCCGGCGCCGGGGAACCCGGGGAGAGGCTCCCCGGGGCCCCTGTGCGTCTCCTCGCGGCCGGCCCTCGCCCCGGTGCACCGGGCGACCGGCGCGTGAGGGCCGGGGTGCCGGTCAGCGGCCGGTGCGGCGGCGGTGTCGGCGGGTGGTGACCGGGTGGGTGGTCCGGCGGGTGCGGACCCCGAGGGCGGGGCGGGGGGCGCTGCGCACGGTGCAGTGTCCGCACAGCGGTCCGGCCTCCGGGTCCAGGGGCGGGGTGCCGCAGCCGGCCCCGTCGTGCCCCGGGCAACCCGCCGGTGCGGGGGCGGCCGGCTCAGTGCGGGGCGCGGGCACGACCGCGTCGACGTCCCCGGCGTCCCCGGCGTCCCCGGCCCGGGCGAGGTCGACCAGGGCGGTGCGGGTGCGGTCCAGCAGCCAACGCGCCGCCAGCTCCCGGGCTTCGCGGGCGACGGTGTCGGCCGCCCGCCGAGCGGCATCGAGGGAGGCGTGGCGGTCGCGCATCGCGGCGGCCGCGGCCTGCCGGGCCTCGGCTGCGGAGGCCGGGGAGGCGGTCCAGGCGGCGAGGGCGGCACGGTGGGCATCGGCCCGGGCGGCGTCGGCCGCCCAGAGTGCGACCTGGCGCAGCAGCGCTGCCTGCACCCCGTCGGCGGCCGCGTCCGCGACGGCCGCGTCGATGCGGTCGGCGACGGCCTGCCGGGCGTCGACGACGGCCTGCCGGGCGGCGGCGGGCTCGGTGGTGGGGTCGATGCCGGGCACCGCGGCGGTCAGGATCGCGGCTTCCTCGAGGACGTCGGCGACCTGGCGGCGGGTGGTGCAGGCCGGGCACAGGCCGCCCGCCTCGGGCGTGCCGCAGTCGGCGCACGGCCGCGCGGCCGCGGTGGCCGCGGTGGCCGCGCGGGCGGCTTCGGCTTCGGCGGCGGCGGCCCGGCGTGCGGCGACCTCGGCCTCGACTTCCCGGCGCCGTTCGGCGGCGGCTTCGGCGTTCCGCGCGTTGCGCTCCTCGGCCTCGGCCGCGTGCTTGGTCGTCAGCTCCCGCAGGCGGGCCTCGGTGACCTTCGCGCGCTCGGCCGGCCGGGTGGCGGGGTGCAGTTCGACCGCGACCTCTTCGGCGACCTGGCGGCGGATCGCGCGGCGGTCGCCGATGCGCACGGCGCAGGCCGCGCAGTCGCCGCCGGTGTCCATCAGGGTCCCGTCGTCGCACCGCGAGTCGAGGCAGGAGCCGCGCCGGGGGAGCCCACGGGCCGTCAGCCAGCCGAGCGGGTCCGCGACCGCTTCGGCGCCGCCCTGGGCGGTCAGACGGGCCGTCAGACGCCGGTACAGGACATCGGGGGCCGTGTCGGGGCCGATGGTGCCGGAGATGACGCCCAGGGCCCGGCGCACCGCGTCGATGGCCCGCTGCTGCTGGTCGGGGGAGCGCAGGCGGGTCCACAGCGGCCGGGCCGGTCCCGTCAGCACCTCCGCGACGTCGTCCGGCATCGGCCGCCAGGCCGCACGCCACACATCGGAACCAGAAGCGGGGGGGGAATCCTGCTTGTCCCGGCGCAGCCGGCGGGCGGGCACCCCCGACTCCCGGCGGCTGCCCGTGACCCGGGTGTCGGGCCGGTCCTCGCGCGGGTGCGCGCGCTTCCGGCGACGGCGGGTGACCGGCTGACCGGCTACGCCGGAACAGCCCGATTCCCCACCCGCACTTTCTTCTGAGTCCTCAACCACCGGTGTGTGGTCAGCGTGAAGGGCTGCACTCCGGGAGACCTCGAAATCGGCCGTCTTGTAGGGGCTGACCAGGGACGATGCCTCCGGCAGCCGGATCTGACCCCCCCCTGCACTTGCCCCGGCCCCCTCACTGGTCACAATCGCACCGGTAACCGGGGCCTGCGGGGCCCGTCCGGCCGCCCGTCGGGCGTTGCGCATCCGCTGGTGCGCGGCGGCCACCGCCGGCACCACCAGGCGCTCCCGGGCGCCCGGCACTCGGGCCAGCGCCCCGCACGTCGCCAGCTGCTCCAACACCCGCTCCCCGGCCTGGCTGTCGGTGTCCAGCAGCCGGCCCACCGTGGTCGCCGCGCGGCCGCGGGCGTCCACCGGCCCGCCGCACATCCGCACCGTGCCGTCCGGGCGTCCGGCCAGCACCGCCCGCACCAGCGCCAGGCGCTCGGTGGCGGCGCCGTGTCCGGTGCGCGACCCCAGGATGCCCGGCTCGGTGACCGAGCCGTCCCGGTGCCGCCACCCCGGCCCGATCAGCGCCTCCATCAGCCGCAGCCACGTCGCGAACTCGGCTTTGGTCAGCCGCAGGTGGCTCTCCCGGTCGGCTTCGTGGCGGGCGCTCGCCAGCGCCTCCACCGTCCAGCGCAGGCCCAGGGTCCGTCCCCGCTCGGCACCCGGCGCCGGGTCCGCCTCCACCTCGACACTGGGCGCCGGGCCGCGCTGCAGCCGGGGCCGGATTTGGTGCCGCACCAGGGAGTCGGAGACACCCAGCCACCGGCCGAGCTCGGGGGCCGACACCGTCGCGGTCAGGTCCGCGGCGTTGGTCTTGGCCGCGAGGACCACCACCGCCAGGCGCACACTGTCCGGCGCACCGGCCAACTCCGGGTCCGCGAGCAGCGTGTCGACCACCGCCGACAACCGTGCCCGAAGCCGGTCCGACAGCACCAGGGCCTCCCCGGCCGACCACATCGGCACCGGCCCGGCCTCCCCCACCGGGGAGGCCGGGACCGACTTCCGCGCCTTCGTCGCCGTCGCCATCACCACGCACCTCCAACGAGGAGCGTCCGGGCGCGACGCGCGGGGGAAGCGAACGAGTGAACCGCGGGCACCAGCTGGTGCCCGCCGGACGGAAGGACCGGAGAAGCCGGGCAGGAGAAGAGCGTCACACCCTGAACAAGTCCGCCGAAGCGGCCGTTTGTGACCTCTCCCCCCGAGAAAGTTGAGAAATCTTCGGCACGGCCCGGCACGTCCGGGCCGGCGGCACCCGGGGCGAACCGCCCCGGCGCGGTGGTGGGTCGATAGTGCAGGTGGAGCACGTGGTCCCCTCGGTAGGGGAGTCGTGCGCAGCTGCGTGACCCGGGTCGCGGTGTGCATGGGCGCACATGCGGGTATGCTGGCCACAGGCCCGACGGTTCCAGCCGCCGGACCAACTGCGTACGACTCAGTTTCTGGAGAGTTACGGGAGTCGTGGAGGCCGTTCCCGCGTCAACGGGGCGGCCTCATCGCTTTAGGTAGTGATCTTATGCCTCCCCGTGTCCCGTGGAGTTAGAGGGGTCGAATCCCACTGCCAGCCAGTGGCCTTGAGGGCTACGGCCTGGAACTCCACAAGGGCGGCCAGGGCCGTGAAGTCAGCCGTGTCGGCGTAGCTCTCGCGGGCAGTGGTCTGATCGCTGTGCTTGCGGTAGAGCCCTCCGGGCTGCGCGAGCATCCACCCCGGCGTCACCGCAGCACAGCGCAGAACAGCGCCGATGGTCTCCCAGGCGGGCAGAGCTGGCCATCCCCCGAGAGCGTGCAGCAGCTCGGTCCGCGCAGCCAGGTGTGTAGCGACCACGGCGAACAGGTCGTCCCGGTACCCCTGCATCAGCGCTTCGTAGTCGAGCCACCCCTCAGCCGGATCGCGAGGGCCTGGGAGCAGAGAGCCGTCCGGCATGAGATCGAGGGCAGGGGAGATACACCAACCGGCCCCTGAAGTCTCCAGCGCCTCGATGTCGCGCCCCAGCGCTCCCTCCGTGAGGAGGTCGTCCGCGTCTACGGTGCGCACGATCTCGCCGGTGACTCGAGACATGGCCATGGTGCGAGCCACCGCAGCGCCACCACGACGGGCACAACCGGTAGAGACCCATGAAGCTGTCGGCACATCACGCAAGGGCCGGCCGGTAGTTCCGTCCTCTTGAACGATCCACTCCAGTTGCCAGCCCGAAGGCATTTTCAGTGCATGCGATTCCATGCACTCGGAGAGTTCGCCGAGGTATTTTTCACCACCATCATATACGGCGGTTATCACGGAATAAGTTCGGGTCACCACAACTCCAGATGCGTGGAATAGATGAGCTGCGAACGGTCGGCCGGGAGCGGAATTTCTGTAACCTCAACTACGCGCCCGTTAGTCGAAATACTCACCTTCGTGACGCGAATGACCGGAACGCCCTGAGGGATATCTTGTAGCTCCATTTCCTCATCGGTTGGCATGCTGGCGGTGATGTGGTCATCAATGCGTGCAACCTCCACTCCCAGGGTGTGGAGTTGATGCATGGTGCCGCCGGGCCAGGGCTCCCGCGACTCATCAAAAAGCTCGGGGTTTCTGCTGGCCAGGTCGTATGGGATGTAGGAGACCGAGGTTCCCGAGCCGCCGCCCTGGCGGTGACGCCGCACCCTCTTGCGTCGAAGAACTTTGGTTCCTTCCGGGAAACCAAAGAAATCCGCTACATGAGCGGGGCAGTCCACCACGGAGTGCTCGAAGGTGTCCTCGTGGATTTCCGAGAGGGAAACCCCTGAGTCCAGCTCGGAGACGCCGTTTCCGCGCCGTTCTTCCTCGGATTTGAGGGCAAGGTCTTTTTCGACCTGGTAGCGGGTGTTGCGGCGAACCGCCCGAATTGGGGGAACGCGCACCCAGGTTTTTCCGCCCTTTTTTCCGGTCAGCACCCCGCGTTCCTTGAGGTGCTGAATGGCCCGCGAGGCTGTGTTTCGGTGCACCTCGTAGTTCCGCGCGATCTCCGGCACGGTCGCGAACTGCTGACCAGGCGCCATCTCCTGGGCGACCCGGGCCAGGCGGTCCGCGAGTTCGAGGTACGTGTCTGCCATGCGGTCCACCCTTCCACGCAGAGGCGATCAAGGCAAGTCCAACACGTGATGGATGGAGAGTCCATCACGTGATGGTGCTTGACAGGTGCGCATCTCCATGCCAATGTCTCCCAGGGTTGCACTCCATCACGTGATGGACAGTGCTACATGTGATGATGATCTGGGAGGTCAAGATGCCTGGCACTGCCTGCACCACCGTCCGTACTCGCCTCGTTTCGTACGTGAACAGCCTGCTCACCCCCACCGAGTGGCCGCACGCCGACGCGATCGCGGACCAGGCGCTCGCCCTGGCCGCCGTGCCGACGATCCCCGCTCTGAGCCCGGACACCGACCCGGTGTCCGGGCTCCCCGCGTCCCTGGCCCGCGCGGTCCGCACCCTCGTGCGGCAGCGGTCGACGGCCTACCTCGCCCGTCTGGACCCCGCCCCTCTCACCCGGGCCGGGGCCGCCGACGAGGACCAGCTGCTCGCCGACGTCCTCCGGGCGCACCGCGCCGTCGACGTCCTCCCCCTGTCTGCTGCGGCCTGATCCCGGCCCCCACGATGCGGCTCGCCCTACCGGGCGGGTCCGCGTCGCGGGAGCCGGGCCCACGCCCAGCACCCAGCGCCCAGAGGCTCTCCCACCAGCCGTGACCGGCCGGGACCCAAGGGCAGCACCTGCACTTTGAGAACTGGAGATGCCGAGCACCGGGTGACGACCCCCGACATGGCCCGACCGACAACGGTGGGGTGAGCGGGGAGGTAACCGGATCGCACGGCGTCAGAAGGGCCGACCGGAGCCAGAAATCCGGTCACCGCGAACGGCGGTACGGCTCGGGGACGCGAGAGCAACCCCGGACCGTGCCACGCGAGCCGAGCGATCCCCTACCCCCGCCCACCCGGGCGGCGGTCACGCCATGACGCTCGCACCCGGTAAGCGGACCAACCTACTGACCGACGCAGGGGAGCGCCGGTCGCGGGCCCTCGCCTCCCGGTGAAAAGGCGACCCGACGCGACACCTGAGAGCGCGTCACCCCGCAGCGTCCTGCGCTGCCCGTCACCACCAGCCCCCCGGGCCGGTGGTGCGCGGGGGATGCAGGACCACCTGCCCCACCACATAGGTGACGGCCCCGGGAGGCACCCCGAGGCCGTCGTCACAGGCACCTCTTGCGAAAGGACTCACCTGTGGCTCTCATCATCACACGCTCCCGCCGACGGACCTCACCCGCCGACACCGCCAACGCCCCGACCTGCTGCGGCGTCTCGATGACCCGGCGGGGTGACCGCTGGGAGTGCGACGAGTGCTTCGGCTGGGACTACTCCTCCGGTGGCATTGCTCCCGGTACCGGCCACCTCCCGCTGCTCCTGGCCGTCACCGCCGCCGTGGGCCTGGCCGCCGTCGCCCTCACCGGCCCCGGCACCGGCCGCCGCACCCGCCGGGCCGCCCGCCACCAGGGCACCACCGCACTCCAGTGCCAGAAGTGCAACGTCGACCTGGGCGACGACTTCGAATGCCCGCTGTGCCACGGACCGGTCGGCTGACCACCACCCGGCCCGACCCGATACCCGCTGCCCGCCGCGCCGCATCCCTGGCGCGGCGGGCAGCGGCACGCCACGGCCCCCGACACCCCGCCGTGCGCGCCGCCCTGCACCTGGCCGCAGCTCTCGCCGCCCGCGTCTGGGACACCGGGCACCGGGTCACCGCACTTCACCCCGCACCGACATCCCGACAGGAGCACTCCTGATGATCCGCATCATCCGCACGACCGCCCTTGCCGCCCTGCACGAGACCGCCGACCGCGCGGTCGAGCTGGAGGACAAACTCGCCGTGGCGCGCACCGACCACGACGACGCCCGTGCCGAACTCGATGCCACCCGGGCCGCGCTGGCCCGCGCCCGAGCCGCACTCACCGAGGCGACCGCCACCATCACCGCCCTGACCACCGCCCGGGACGAGGCACAGCAGCACGCCGACGGCCTGCACGAGGTACTGCGCCAGTGCACCCGCGAGCGGGACGCCGCCCGGGCCGAGGCCCGGACCGCGAGGGCCGAGGTGATCGAGTTGCGGGACGCGCTGGCCGCCGCGGGCACGGTGGTGCTTCTCCATTACGGGCGCGTGCACAGCATCCACTCCAGCCAGGCCGCCGCCGAGGCCGCCGCCGAGGTCGCGCGCCACGGCGCCGCCCCGGGCCGGTGGGTGACCCCCGGGGAGGTCGCCGAGCTTCCGCCCGCCTCCGAGGTGCCCTGGCGCTGGATCCGCTACCTGCCCCGCACCACCCCCACCCCGGCCGCGCCGGTCACCGAGGCGGCCTGACCCACGGTTCCGGACGCACCCACCGCCGTTTCGGCGACACCCTGCGGCCCGCCCCGGACCCCTCCGAGGCGGGCCGCACCCACACCCCCAACG
>NZ_VKHS01001159.1 GCF_014141525.1 Streptomyces calidiresistens | reverse complement strand
GGGCACCCGCCCCTCCACGGACCCGGATTCGCCGCCGACCCCGATGCCACCTACGCCTGGCTGCGCACCGCGGGCCCCGCCCACTTCGTGGAGCTCGCACCCGGCGTGGAAGCCGTCCTGGTCACCGGTTACGACGCGGCACTCGAAGTGCTTCGCAGCCCGTACTTCAGCAAGGACGCCCGCCGCTGGACCGCGCTGGCACAAGGCCGGATCCGCGCGGACAACGAGGTGGTCCCCATGATGGGGTGGCGCCCGTCCCTGTGGTTCGCCGACGGAGAAGCGCACCTGCGGCTGCGCGCCTCGGTCGATCTGGCACTGAGCCGGATCAACCCCCACCGGCTACGGGCCCACGTCCAGCACACGGCGAACGAACTGATCGACGGGTTCGCGTCCGAGGGGAGCACCGACCTCGTCGCCCGGTACGCCGATCCACTGCCCGCCATGGTCCTCGCCCGACTCCTCGGCTGCCCGGGCCCACTCGGCGCCCGCATGGCCACCGCCTGCCGACAGATGATCGACGCGGAACCCGCCGTCGCCCAGGAAGGCGGACAGAACCTCGCCGCCTGCCTGGCCGAACTCGTCGCCGCCAAACGCTCCGCCCCCGGCGCGGACGTCACCTCCTGGCTGCTGGAGCACCCGAGCGGGCTCTCGGACACGGAAACGGTGCACCAACTCGTCGTGCTCATCGGGGCGGGCAGCGTGCCGCAATCCTCCTGGATCTCGACGGCGACCATGATGCTCCTGGCCGACGACCGCTTCGCCGTCGATCTCACCGGTGGCACCCTCACCGTGGCCGACGCCCTCAACGAAGTGCTGTGGCGGCATTCCCCCCTGGCGAACTTCTCCTTCCTGTACGCCACCCAGCCCTACCCACTGCGCGACCCACGGGGTCGGTTCCTCATCCCCACCGGGGTGCCGGTACTGATCAGCCACGCGGCGGCCAACACCGACCCGACCCGACCCGCACACCCCGAGCAACGGGTCGCGAACCACTCCCACCTCGCCTTCGGCGCCGGTCGGCACGCCTGCCCCGCCCGGGGCATATCCGGGGTCATCGCCGAGACCGCGATCGAGCTCCTGCTGGACCGGCTGCCCGACATGCAGCTCTCCGTTCCCGGGTCCGCGCTGAGCTGGCGGCCCGGCCGCCCGCCGCTGGACCGCGCTGGCACAAGGCCGGATCCGCGCGGACAACGAGGTGGTCCCCATGATGGGGTGGCGCCCGTCCCTGTGGTTCGCCGACGGAGAAGCGC
>NZ_VKHS01001158.1 GCF_014141525.1 Streptomyces calidiresistens | reverse complement strand
CCCGGCGGCGCCCCGATCGTGCTCGACCCCCTGGTCCGCGACCGCGAGGGGGAGATCGCCCGGTTGCGCGCGGCGGGTCCGATCACCCGGATCGACCTGCTGGGCGCGGTGGCCTTCTCGGTCACCGACCACGCCGAGGCCCGCCGGCTCCTCACCGACCCCCGGCTGGTCAAGGACATCAACCGGTGGAACGCGTGGCGGGACGGACGGATCACCCGCGAGTGGCCGCTGATCGGCATGATCGACGCCGGTCGGTCGATGTTCACCGTGGACGGGGCCGAGCACCGCCGGCTGCGCGCCATGACCGCCCAGGCGGTCACCCCCCGGCGGGTGGAGGGAATGCGCCCGGCCATCGAGCGGATCACCGCCGAACTGCTGGACCGGGTCGCCGAACAGGGCGCCGACGGCTCCCCGGTGGAGCTCAAGGAGACGTTCGCGCTGCCCCTGCCGATGCGGGTGGTCAGCGAGCTCATGGGCGTGGACGCCAAGGACCATCCGCGCCTGCACGAGCTGTACGAGGCGTTCTTCTCCATGCTCACGCCGCAGGAGGAGCGGCTGGCGGTCATCGAGGAGATGGACGTCTTCTACACCCGGGTGGTGGCCGAGAAGAAGGCCGCGCCGGCCGACGACCTCACCTCGGCGCTGATCCTCGCCGACGAGGGCGGCGAACCGCTGACCGACGAGGAGGTCATCGGCAATCTCAAGGCGATGGTGGCGGCCGGTCACGAGACCACCATCAGCCTGATCCTGCACGCCGTCCGCACCCTGCTGAACAACCCCGATCAGCTGGCGCTCGTGCTCTCCGGCGAGGTCGGCTGGGACGCCGTGATCGAGGAGACCCTCCGCTGGTCCTCCCCCTCCACCCACCTCCTGATGCGCTTCGCCACCGAGGACATCGAGATCGCCGGGACCGTCATCCCCGAGGGCGAGGGCGTCGTGATGTCCTACGCGGCCATCGGTCGCGACCCGGCGCAGCACGGCGAGGACGCCGACCGGTTCGACATCACCCGGGAGATGCCGATCCGACACATGGCCTTCGGCCACGGGCCGCACATCTGCCCGGGCGCCGCGCTCTCCCGACTGGAGGCCGCCGTCGCCCTGCCGGCGCTCTTCGAGCGGTTCCCCCGGATGGCGCTCGCCGTGCCGAACGAGGAGATCCGCAACATGCCGGTGATGACCCAGAACGACCTGGTGGCCCTGCCCATCCTCACCGACGCGGCCGGCGGCTGAGATCACGGGGGCGCCGCCCCCGACCCG
>NZ_VKHS01001157.1 GCF_014141525.1 Streptomyces calidiresistens | reverse complement strand
CCCCTCGGCATTCCCCCCGCCGAGTAGGCTTCCGGCCAGACCCTGCGAAAGTGCCCGCCGGAGGAGCGCCCCCACATGAGCCCGACCCTGAGGACCATCAGCCGCGAGCAGCATCTGGCGTACATCCGCTCCCTTCCCTCGGCCAGCCACATGCAGGTGCCGGCCTGGGGCGACGTGAAGTCGGAGTGGCGCTCGGAGTCGCTGGGCTGGTTCGACGGCGACGACAAACTGATCGGGGTCGGGCTGGTGCTCTACCGGCAACTGCCCAAGGTCAAGCGGTACCTCGCCTACCTGCCCGAGGGCCCGGTCATCAACTGGTTCGCCCCGAACCTGGAGGAGTGGCTGCGCCCCATGCTGGCGCACCTCAAGCAGCAGGGCGCCTTCTCCGTGAAGATGGGACCGCCGGTGGTGATCCGCCGGTGGGACGCCAAGGCGATCAAGGCCGGCATCCAGAACCCCGAGGTCAAGCGACTGCGCGACGTGGAGGCCACCCGGCTGGAGCCGCGCGCCTTCGAGGTCGCCGATCGCCTGCGCCGGATGGGCTGGCAGCAGGGCGAGGACGGCGGCGCGGGCTTCGGTGACGTGCAGCCGCGCTACGTCTTCCAGATCCCGCTGCGGGACCGCTCCCTGGAGGAGGTCCACAAGGACTTCAACCAGCTGTGGCGGCGCAACATCAAGAAGGCCGAGAAGGCGGGCGTGGTCGTCGAGCGGGGCGGTTACGAGGACCTGGAGGAGTGGCAGCGGCTGTACGAGATCACCGCCGAGCGCGACCGCTTCCGTCCCCGCCCGCTGTCGTACTTCCAGCTGATGTGGCGCGCGCTGAACGCCGAGACCGCCTCCCCGGTGGAGGAGGACCGGATGCGGCTGTACATCGCCCGGCACGAGGGTGAGGCGGTGGCCGCGGCGACCATGCTCGTGGTCGGCGGGCACGTCTGGTACTCCTACGGCGCCTCCGCCAACCACAAGCGGGAGGTGCGACCCTCCAACGCCATGCAGTGGCAGATGCTCCGCGACGCCCACGCCATGGGCGCCCACGTCTACGACATGCGGGGTATCGGCGATGTGCTCGACGAGTCCGACCACCTGTTCGGCCTGATCCAGTTCAAGGTCGGTACCGGGGGAGAAGCCGCGGAGTATCTGGGCGAGTGGGACTTCCCGCTCAATAAGCTGTTGCACAAGGCGCTCGACATCTACATGTCGCGTCGCTGAGTCGTCGGTTCCGCACCCCGCGCGGATCCCGTCCCCCCACCGTCCGTCCC
>NZ_VKHS01001156.1 GCF_014141525.1 Streptomyces calidiresistens | reverse complement strand
GCGAGAAGGGATACATACATTTGCAGCTTCGTCAGCAGCGTCAGATATGTATAAGAGACAGGGGGCGGGGCGTGCGGACCCCGGGGCGGCCCGCGCGTCCGGTGTCAGCGGGTGACGAACTGGGTGAGGATCGCCTGTACCTCGTAGATGTCCACGCCCTTGGTGAAGGTCTTCTGCATCGGCACGGAGTCGCCGGAGATCCAGATCTTCAGTTCCCCGTCGAGGTCGAAGGTGCCGGCGGTCTCCACGGCGAAGTGCGTGATGCTCTTGTAGGGGATGGAGTGGTACTCCACCTTCTTGCCGGTGATGCCCTGCTTGTCGACCAGGATGAGCCGCCGGTCGGTGAACAGGATGGTGTCGCGGATCAGCAGGTACGCGGCGTGCACCTGCTCCCCCTGACCCAGCAGCCTCGCGTACTCCTGCTGCGCCTGCGCCGGGTCGATGGCGTGCGCGTTGCCGAAGAGTGCCATGGGTTCCCCGTTCCTCGTCCCCGCGCGTCCCGCGCGCGTGGTTCGTACGGTAGCGGGGACGCCCGGCCGCCGGGGACGGTTCCGCCGGGTCGGTTCAGCGGCGGGCCGCCGCGCGGGCGGTGTGCCCGCCCCACCACAGCGTTCCGGCCCCCACCACCAGTGAGCAGGCCACCCGCGCGGCGAGATGTCCGTCGCCCCGGGCCGGGTGGTGGAGCACGAGGAGCGGAACGAGTGCCGCCAGCGGCCCCCGCACCTGCCACAGCACCGCCCCCACCGGCGATTGGGCCCCGGGGAGCAGGTGGGCCGGGACCGGGCCCCGGTACGCACTCACCAGCGTCGCGCCGACCACCGCCGGAACGGCCGCCACGGCGAGTACGGTGCCCCGGAGCGCCGGCCCCGCCCCGGCGCCCGCCGGGAGGGCGACCACCGCCGAGGCGAGCGGCAGCGCCGTCGACAGCAGCGCCACCGGCAGCAGCGCGTGCCGCAGGGCCACCCCGGCCGCCGACCATGGCAGGCCCGCGGATCTCCGGAGGTCGTCCCCGTCCAGCCGGGCCGGTTCGGCGAGGTGGTGGGCCGCCGCCCACACCGCCACCGGGACGAGCAGGCCGAGCAGGCCGAGCAGGCCGAGCAGGGGGGCGAGGGCCGGCGGATCGGGTGGGGACGCCACCGGCGGGAGGTGGAGCAGTGCCGCCGCCGCGAGCACCCACACTCCCGCCCACAGCGGGCGGGCCGGTTCCCGCAGCAGGGCCACGGCGTCCCGCCAGGGCACCACGAGGGCGGGCCGGCGGGGG
>NZ_VKHS01001155.1 GCF_014141525.1 Streptomyces calidiresistens | reverse complement strand
CTCGGACCCCACGGCATCGCCCCGCCCCGACGGGCACGGCTCCGTCCCACACCGGCCGTGACACCCCGTCCGCGTCCCGGGCGCCGCCGTCCCGCACACCCGTGACCCCGGCCGGTCACCCGCACGTCCGCGATCGGCACGCGCCCGTCCGGCGCCCGTCCGGCGCCCCGACACGCGCCGCCGCACCGCCCCGGCCCGAAACGCGCGGCGCGCCGTTTCCGGCTCCGGGAAGCCGAACACGACGCGCCGACGCGACCGATGGCGCCGCGCGTCACCGGTGGGGGGTGTGTCCGCCGCCGCGCCCCACCCGGGGAGCCGGGTGGATCACGACGGGCGGATGGGCGATGTCAGAAGGCCAGCCAGGCGACCACGGCGAGGATGACGACACCCGCCGCGACACCCAGGATCAGGCCGAGCCTGGACCCGCCGGAGGACGCGGGGGTCGGGTTCGGACCGCTCCTCGTGTCGTCGTCGACGAACGCGCGGAACATCTGGGTGCTGCCGGCCGGATCGTGCTCCTGCGGGCCCTGCGGTGCATGGGGGTTGTGAGCCATGCGGGGGACCCTAGCGAACGCCCTTGCCACGGCGGTACCCGGGCGTCGGTTACCGGCCGCGCGCCCGGTCCACCCCGCACCCCCCGTCCGCGTCGGGCCCGCGCCGGGCGCGGGCCCGACGCGGGCCGGGCGCGGGCCGGGCGCGATCAGTTCGGCAGGAACCGCAACCACACGGCGACCCCGCCCTGATCCGCGCACGTCCCGCCCCGACGCTCCACGAACACCAGCGTCCCGTCGTTGCACCACGCCGCGGGTTCGAGCAACTCATCCCCCTCCCCTCCGGGAGGGGGATCGGTCTCGTCCCCGCCCTGCCAGGTCACCCCGGTCCCGTCGCCCCCCTCCTCCGTCGTCGCCGGCGACGACGGAGGCGCGGACTCGCCGGGGAACGTCTCCTCCGGGGGCGTGCTCTCCTCCCCTGCCCCGGTGGGGGGATCGGGGGGCACCGGCGCCCGCTCGGTCACCGTCTCCGTGACGGTGGTCGTCACCGCCGGAGGCTCCGGCGCCGCCTCCCCCACCTCCTCCACCACCGTCGGGCCGGGGGACGGGCCGGCCGGCACCGGTTCGTTGCCCGGCTCGGACCTCCTCGGCTCCCCGGAGGACTCGGCCCCCGCCGGCCCACCGGCCGCCGGACCGGCCGTGGCCGGGAGCGGCTCCCCGGGCCCGCCGTAACCGGGGAACGGCAACCCTGCCGTCCCTCCACCCCCCGGGCC
>NZ_VKHS01001154.1 GCF_014141525.1 Streptomyces calidiresistens | reverse complement strand
GGGTCGCGGCGGCGGCCCGGGCGAGGCGGGCGGCCATCGCGTCGCGCAGCCGCACGGCGGCGCGGCGGCCGAAGGTCAGCACCAGGACGCGCTCGGGATCGGTCCCCAGGCGGATGCGCTCGGCGACGGTCTCCACCACAGTGGTGGTCTTTCCCGTCCCGGGACCGGCGAGGACCAGCAACGGACCGCCGGGGTGCTCAACCACCACGCGCTGGGAGGCGTCCGGGACGGGGAGGGCGCGATCGTCCGGCCCCGAGGGGTCGGCGCGCACGAGTCGGTAGCCGCCGACGCCGGATCCACCGATGTCCCTCCCGGGGGTCCCGGTGGGGGCGGGCACCCCGACGGCCCCGGTGACGGTGCCGGGGCCGCCGCCCGTCCGGCTCCCGTCCGCGGGAGGACGGGAGCCGGACGGGCGGCGGGAGGACGGAAACGGATCGGGGGACGGAGCGGAGTGCGTCACGGGCGTCGCGGGTTCTCGGGAGGGGATCCCGCCGGAGCGGGAACGGGCCGGGCAGTGGTGCCGACGGTACGGCAGGGAGGTCCGCGGGGGCACGGACCGGTCGGGCCGACCCGCGCGCCGGGTCGGTTTCCGGCGGGAGCGGCGGTCGACGACCGGGGCGGTTGGCCCGGTCGGCGGGGGATGACGGAAGCTGGTGGATGTGAGCAGTGAGCGTCCGAGGAGAGGCCGCCCGGCGTGTGCGCCGGGGGCGCCCTCAGCGTGTCGGCGCGCCGGGCGGGATGCCGGTCGTACCGGTACCGGTCGGCGGGGTGTGATGGCGGTCGGGCGGGATGGCCGCGGCCAACTCCGCCGGGATGTCCCCGGGGACGGCCGGGGAGCCGTCGTCCCCCGGGCCGGTTCCGGGGTCCCAGCGTGCCCGCGCGAGGTCGATCCGCGGCGGGTCGACGGCGCGCAGCGGTGTGCCCTCCGCGCGGTAGTGCGCCAGGGCGCGTGCCTCGTGACCGGCGGGGGCGCGGCCGTCGGCCCGGATCACCCGCCACCAGGGCACGGTCCCGCCGTACAGGGCCATCGTCCGCCCCACCGTGCGCGGCCCGCCGGAGCCGACGAGCGCGGCGATGTCGCCGTAGGTGAGGACCCGGCCGGGCGGGATCGTCTCGGCAATCGCCAGAATCCGATCGACCCGATCGTTCACATGTTCCATGGTGTGTCCCGTTCTCCGCGGTGTCGCCGGGCGTCCGGCGGGTGCTCCCGACCCCCCGCCCCCGCCGGGCCGCGCGTCGGACACGGCCGGCCGGCCGGGCGGTTCCGCCACGC
>NZ_VKHS01001153.1 GCF_014141525.1 Streptomyces calidiresistens | reverse complement strand
GGGCGGAGGGAGCGGACGGGGGGATCAGCGAGAAGAGATCCTCCTGGGTGAACCCGGTCAGCCCGCTCAGACCCACGCCCAGCAGCCGCACCCCCTCGCCGATGCCCACGGCGGCCAGCAGGCGGGTGGCGGAGTCCCGCACCACGGCGGGGTCGTCGGTGGCCCCGCGCAGGGTTTCCGATCGGGTCAGCGTCGTGAAGTCGTGGAAGCGGATTTTCAGCACGACGGTGCGCGCCGAGCGGCCGGCCTCCCGCAGGCGGCGGACCGCCCGGTCCGCCAGGCGGACCGTCTCGGCGTGGAGGCGGGCGCGGTCGGTGAGATCCTCGTCGAAGGTGTCCTCCGAGGAGATCGACTTCGCGTCGCGCTCCGCCACCACGGGGCGCTCGTCGTGCCCCGCGGCCATGGCGTGGACGGCGGCGCCGTGGGCGCGGCCCAGCAGCCGGATCAGTTCCTGCTCGCCGGCGCGGACCGCGTCGCCGGCGGTGACGATGCCCGCCCGGCGCAGCGTGTCCCCGGTCACCGGTCCCACCCCGGGCAGGATCCGGATCGGCAGGGGTTCCAGGAAGGCCTGTTCCGTGCCCGGGGGGATGATCGCCAGGCCGTTGGGCTTGGCCTGCTCGGAGGCGATCTTGGCGAGCATCTTGGAGCCGGCGAGGCCCACCGAGGCGCTCAGCCCGGTACGGGCGCGGATGCGGGCGCGCACGCCCTCGCCGATGGCACGCGCGCCCTTGTCGTCCGGTGGGTCGGGAGCGGCGGCCAGGTCCACGAAGGCCTCGTCCAGGCTGAGCGGCTCCACCAGGGGGGAGAGTTCGCCCAGCATCCCCATCACCATCGAGCTGATCTCGCGGTAGAAGGGGAAGCGGGGGGCGAGGTAGGCGGCGTGCGGGCAGAGCCGGCGGGCCCGGGCGGTCGGCATGGCGGAGCGCACGCCGTGCCGGCGGGCCTCGTAGGAGGCGGTGGCCACCACCCCCCGGGGGCCGAGTCCGCCCACCACCACCGGACGACCGCGGAGGCTGGGTTTGGAGGCCTGCTCCACCGAGGCGTAGAAGGCGTCCATGTCCAGGTGCAGAACGGTGGGATGCTCCCGCACGGGCCACACCTCCCCTCACCGGTCCCCGATGGCTCCTCGGCGGTTCCGTCCGACCGACCCGCCGCGGGGTGGGCGCCGGGCGACGCGCTCCGGGGAACCCTCGACCGACACCCCGGAGGGAACGCGCGTTCGAGTATCCCCCGGGGCACCGACAGGGACGGGGAAGCCCGGGGAGGGATACCGGGGG
>NZ_VKHS01001152.1 GCF_014141525.1 Streptomyces calidiresistens | reverse complement strand
GGGTGGGGGCGTGTACGACCCCCGGGCCCCTCGGGGCGGCCGGGGAGCCGTCGGCGCCGACCGGGACGGCCCAGGTCACCGACCAGTGGGGGCGTTCGCGCTCCTCCAGGGGGCGGTCGGCGAGCAGGTCGGGGCCGGCCTCGCCGGCGGCGGAGGCGGTGCGCCAGGCGGTGGTCCGGTCCCCGTCCCGGATCACCACGACGGCCGGGTCGTCCGGATCGACGGAGCGGATCAACCGGCGCCGGCCGGCGGGGCGTTCAACGACGATCTCGGTCAGGCCGGGCAGGGCGAGCAGCAGGGCGTCGTCCACGGCGGCCAGCAGGCGGTCGGCGAGGTCACTCGCGGCCGCGTCGCGCAGGGGCAGTTCGACGACGGTCTCCCACCCCGCCGGGTCGTCCCCGACATCGGCGCGGGCCGGTGCCGGCAGGGGGAGGCGCAGCAGCGGCACGGCGTGGCGGCTCCCGGCGCGGCGGGCCAGCTCGGCGGCCAGGCCGCCGGAGCGGTCGGCGGCGTCGCCGGCGAGGGCGACGGCCTCGGTCAGCGACCACCGCACGCCGCCCGCCCGGCCGCGCACCACCGGGGTGTCGGTGACGGCGAGGACGGCGGAGAAACCGACGCCGAAGCGTCCGACCCGTCCCTCGGCGGGTTCGTCCCGCTTCGCCGAGGCGCGGAGCGTGGAGAGCGACTCCACGCCGGCGGCGTCGAGGGGCGCGCCGGTGTTGGCGGCGGTCAGCAGGCCGTCGCGCAGGGTCAGGCGCAGGCGGCCGGGGACGCCGGCGCGGGCGGCGGCGTCGGCGGCGTTCTGCGCCAACTCGATGACGACGCGGTCGCGGTAGCCGCCGCGGGCCAGGTCCTCCTCGGCGTTGGCGTCCTCGCGGAACCGGGCGGGGGACGCCGCCCAGGCGTCCAGCACGGCCTGCCGCAGCCGGGCGGTGTCGAAGACGTCCGGGACGTTCGGGGTGCCCGGCGTGTCGCCGCCGGCGGCGGGGACGGGTGTGCCGTTCGCATCGGTGCTCACGCGGGGGACAGTACCGGGCGGGACCGACCGGGGTCCGGACCGGTGCCCCCCGGGGCGGGGGCGGTCCGGCCCGGGACGCTCCCCCGGCTCGCTCCGGACCGGCAGGGAACCCGCTCCGGAGGGGCCGAAAAACGACGGGTCGCGGGAGCCGGGACGGGCATGACGAGGACGACGCGGTCGCGGTAGCCGCCGCGGGCCAGGTCCTCCTCGGCGTTGGTGTCCTCGCGGAACCGGGCGGGGGACGCCGCCCAGGCGTCCAG
>NZ_VKHS01001151.1 GCF_014141525.1 Streptomyces calidiresistens | reverse complement strand
CGGGGGCCCGGCGGGGCGGGAGGCGGCACGCCGTCGGCGACGGGGCGCCGGGGTGGGCTCCTGCGCGGCGTCGCCGGCGGCGTTCCCACTCGATTCGGTGCGTGTCGGTGTGTCCGCTTCGGCGGACTCGTTGTGCTCGTGCATGCGGGCGGTTCTCCCGTCACGCTCCCGGGCGCCGCGCCACGGGGGCGGGCGCCGCTCGGGAGCTGTCGTGTGTCGCTCGCCGGTTCCGGGGGATCGTGTACCCGGCTACGGCGAAAGTCTGTTGGTCCGGTGCGCCGGTGGGAACAGCCGGGCCCGAATGGCTCCCGGCCCCGGGCGGTTCGGCGGCGCGCGACAGCGCCCCTAGCCGGTGGTCTCCGGCACCGCCGCGGCCTGCCGCCCGGCGGCCCCGGATGGGGTGGCCGCGGCGGCGTCGCGGTCGGGCGCGAGCGGATCGCCCACCGATCCGGTCCCCTCATCGAGCGGCCCCTGCGCCAGCCTGGTCACCGCTGCGGGGACCGGCGGCGCCAGGTCGGCCACGGCTCGGAGGCCGGACAGGACGTCGTCGGGTCGCACGGCAGGAGTGTCGTGCCGTACCACCAGGCGAAGTATCGCACAGGGTCGGCCCGGTCCCCCATCGGACCCTCCGGGAGCGGCCGGCTCGCGGTGCGCGGCGCCCCCGGTCACGGTGTCGGCGGCGGTGTCGGCGGTCTCGGCGGGGAGGGCCTCGAGGGAGACCACGGCCCCCCGGGCGTCGAAGGCGCGCATGCCCTTCTTCGTCTGGCGCCGCACCTCGACGGTGTCGGCGGCGAGGAAGGCCGTCACGGCCCGCCGGGCCTCCTCGACCGGCACACCGTCCAGGCGCAGCTCCCACCGGGACGCCTCCAGGCGCTCGGCGAGGTGCGGGGTGCGGGCCTCGACGGCCTCGATCACGTCCAGGCCGGTGGGCAGCGACTCGTCGAGCAGCAGGCGCAGGCGCTCGGGGTCGCGGGACTCGGTGAGCGCGATCTCCAGGTACTCGGCCTCGCTGGCGGTACCGGTGGGGGCGGCGTTGGCGTAGCTGACCTTGGGGTGCGGGGTGAAGCCCGCCGAGTAGGCCATGGGGACCTCGGCCCGGCGCAGGGCGCGTTCGAAGGCGCGCTGGAAGTCGCGATGGCTGGTGAACCGCAGGCGTCCGCGCTTGGTGTACCGCAGCCGGACCCGCTGGGTCGCCGGCGCGGGCGGGGGGCCTGTGGGTTGTCTCTTGCCCAGTGTCGTTCAGTCCTTCGGGGGCTTTCTCTTACACACATTTGACGCTT
>NZ_VKHS01001150.1 GCF_014141525.1 Streptomyces calidiresistens | reverse complement strand
CCCCCGGACCCTCCCCTGGTGCCCCGGCTGTCCCCCGTGTCCCGGGCGCCCCGGGAGCCCCGGGGCGGGTCGGTGTTCCACCGCCGTCCCGCCAAGCGGAATGGCCGCCACCGGAGTTGGCACGGACACGACCTGACGTTCTCCGCCCGCAGCGGGCAGACTGTGCGGTGCGCGGGAGGACCGCGCGACCACGCGCGTCGCACGGCCCGTCACGGGACGGGACGGGACGCCGGCGGAACGCCGGAAGGCGCGGACGGAATCGACACGGGTCCGGAGACGGCTGAGCGCCGTCGCCGGGACGGAGGGCGGTGGCACGGGCGGTGGGCGCGGCGCACAGAGTGGACACGGCGGACCCGGCGGTGGTCCCGGGGACCGGTACGGAAAACGGCGACGGCACCGGGTCGGGGCCCCGCATGCCCGGGGAGACGGTTCCGGGCTCCGCCGGAATCCCGTGCCACGACGGGGACGCGTCCGCGCCGGAGGGGTCCCCCGCGACCTCCGCCGCCCTGGAGTTCCTCCTGCTCGGCCCCGTGCGGGTGGTGCGCGACGGGGTCGAGCAACCCGCCGGTCCACCCCAGCAGCGGGCCCTGCTCGCCACGCTGCTGCTGCACGAGGGGCACCCCGTGGGCGTCTCCGAGCTGGTGGACTCGCTGTGGGGGGAGGATCCGCCGCTGCGCGCCGTGGCCGCGCTGCGCACCTACGCCTCGCGACTGCGCCGCCTGCTGGCCCCGCGTTCGGAGGTGCTGGTCAGCGAGGCCGGCGGGTACGCCCTGCGACCGGGTCCCGGTGACCGGGTGGACCTGGCGGTCCTGGACGAATTGTGCGCACGCGCCGAACGGGCCTCGCTGGAGGGGGACGCGGCCCTGGCCCACCGGTTGTACGGGCGGGCACTGGACCTGTGGGACGGGGAGGCCCTGGCCGGGGTGCCCGGGCCGGCGGCCGAGACGCACCGCAACCGGTTGGCCGAGCGCCGGCTGGTCCTGCGCGAACTGCATCTGTGCGCGGCGCTGGAGTGCGGTCTGCACGCCGAGTCGGTTTCCGATCTGACGGCCCTGACCAGCAGTCACCCGATGCGCGAGACGCTGCGCGAACTGCTGATGCTCGCGCTGTACCGGTGCGGTCGGCAGGGGGAGGCGCTGGCGGTCTACACCGACACCCGTCGGGTGCTGGACGAGGAGCTGGGGGTGGAGCCCCGGGCGGAGCTGCGGGAGCTGCACCGGCGGATCCTCTCGGCGGATCCGACGCTGGACCCGGCCCCCGCCCCCGCCGCGCGGGAGAGTCCGGCGC
>NZ_VKHS01000115.1 GCF_014141525.1 Streptomyces calidiresistens | reverse complement strand
CCCCTGTTGGCGTGGGGGTGCCGGCTGGCGGCGGCCGGTCCGGCCCGGGCGTGGGGGCGGCAGGAGGAGGAACGGCTGCGGTCGGCCGCCGCCGCGGTGGGCCGGGCCCGCGTGCTGGAGCCGGTGGCGGCCGAGTTGGTGCGCTACCGGGAGGTGCGCGAACAGTGGTTCATCGCCTCGGGCGGGAAACCCCTCACCCCGAGGTGAGCGACCGGGCGCGGGGCCCGGTGGTTCCCGGGGTCCCGCTCCCGGTCGCGGGACGCGCCCGGGAGGTGAACGGGGAGGTGAACGGGAGGCCGTGAAAAGGAAGTGGAGGAGCCGGCTCCGCCCGGTGGAGGCACTGACACACCGTCAACATCCGCTTGCCGGGGGTGATCCGTGCTGATCGTCCCATTTAGTCGGACCATCTGATAACGATTCTGCTTCGGAGTGGGTAGTTCACCCGGCCGTTGGGGACGTACCCCGTTTTCCCTCTCTACGATCCCGGCGTACGCACGGGACATCTGAAACGCCAGCCCGGCACCGAGGTGGCTGCGGCCCGTGCGCCTCGTGGAGGGGACTCACACATGATTTCTGTGCGCAAGCGGGTCATCACCCGCCTTGCGGCCACGGTCGTGGCGAGCCTGATGTTCGTCGGTGGCGGTATCGCCACCGCGGGTTCGGCCGCCGCCGATGAGACCGCCGTCGGTACCGGGGGCACGACGGCCCAGCTCGCGGGCCTGGACAAAGACCTGTCGTCGACGATCAAGGTGGGCAACAAGACCTACCTCGGTGGTCTGTTCACGATGAACGTGGACGGTGGCGGCACCATCAAGACCTACTGCATCGACTTCGGTACCCCGACCGCCAAGAGCGCCCGGTACCAGGAGACGGCGTGGGGCTCCTCGGTGCTCGCGAGCAACCCGAACGCCGGGAAGATCCACTGGATCCTCCAGAACTCGTACCCCCAGGTCGACGACCTGAACGCGCTGGGGCAGACCGTTGGCCTGAAGGGCAACGAGAAGCTCACCCCGGCCACCGCCGCCGCCGGCACCCAGGCCGCCATCTGGCGCTACTCGGACCCGCAGCACGCCAAGGGCGCCACCCCCACCAACAAGGCGGCCAAGAAGCTCACCGAGTACCTGTACGAGAACGCCGGTGACATCGCCGAGCCCGAGATCTCCCTCGAGCTCACCCCGCCGGAGGTCGCCGGCAAGCCCGGGCAGAAGCTGGGCCCGGTCGGCGTGAAGACCTCCGCCGGCACCGTCTCCATCGCCCCGAACACCTCCGGCGGCGTCACCGTCACCGACGCCTCCGGCGCCCCGGTGACCGAGGCCGTGGACGGTAGCGAGCTGTACTTCGACGTCCCGGCCGACGCGGCCGACGGCACCGCCTCCTTCACCGCCTCCGCCACCCTGGCGGCCGAGGTCGGTCGGGTCTTCAAGGGCATCGACAAGCGGACCCAGACCATGATCCTGGCCGGCGCCAGCGAGGTCTCCACCTCCAAGACCGCCACCGCCAACTGGGCCTCCGAGGGTCCCGCCCCGACCTTCAGCCACCAGGTCGACTGCGTCGCGGGCGGCGTCAACCTGACCGTGGGCAACGAGGGCGACCAGCCCTTCGAGTTCGACTTCCAGGGCGAGACCCACACCATCCCGGCCGGCGGCAGCAAGGACATCTTCGTCCCGGTCGAGAACAAGCAGGAGTACCACATCGTCATCAACGACGGTGAGGAGACCCTGGTGGAGTACCACGGCGTCCTCGACTGCGAGGTCTCCGAGCCGACCCCGCCGGCCGAGGGCGAGGAGGGCCAGGAGTCCGAGGAGCCCGCTCCGGGCACCGAGGAGCCGGGCGAGTCCGAGGAGGAGACCGAGAACGAGCCGAACCCGCAGGGTTCCGGTGACGAAGAGGTCAAGGACGAGTCCCCGAACCTGGCCGAGACCGGCAGCAGCAGCAACGTGGGCATGATCGCCGGCATCGCGATCGCCCTGCTGGTGGCCGGCGGTGCGGCGATGTTCTTCATCCGCAAGCGCGGCGCCTCCTCCTCTTCCTGAGGTTCTCCCGGAGTTCCGCTCCTCCCCGGCGTCCGGCCGGGTCCCGTTCCCCCGGGTGACCGGGGGTGACGGGGGAGTGATCACACGACAGGGGCCCCTCCCCGGCGAAAGCCGGGGAGGGGCCCCTGTCGTGTCGTGCCGCGTGGTGTGGTGCCGTGTCGTGCCGCCGGAAGGGGGCGCGCGGGGCGACCCGACCGGCCCGCCGCCGGCCGGTTCCCGGAACTCCCGCCGCCGGGCCGGTCGGCGTTTTCGTCCCCGGGCGCGAATGCGGCAGGATAGAGCGCACTGCCCCTGACCCAACCGCTCCACAACCCGCCGGATGGTTTCTCTTGGCTGAGTACATCTACACCATGCGCAAGGCGCGCAAAGCGCATGGCGACAAGGTGATCCTCGACGACGTGACGCTGGCGTTCCTGCCCGGCGCCAAGATCGGCGTCGTCGGGCCCAACGGCGCCGGCAAGTCCACCGTCCTGAAGATCATGGCCGGACTGGAGCAGCCCTCCAACGGCGACGCCTTCCTGTCGCCCGGCTACAGCGTCGGCATCCTGCTCCAGGAGCCCCCGCTGGACGAGGACAAGACCGTTCTGGAGAACGTCCAGCAGGGCGTCTCCGAGATCAAGGGCAAGCTCGACCGGTTCAACGAGATCGCCGAGCAGATGGCGACCGACTACACCGACGAGCTGATGGAGGAGATGGGCCGGCTCCAGGAGGCCCTGGACCACGCCAACGCCTGGGACCTCGACGCCCAGCTCGAACAGGCCATGGACGCCCTGGGCTGCCCGCCCGGCGACTGGCCGGTGACCCACCTCTCCGGTGGCGAGAAGCGCCGCGTGGCGCTGTGCAAGCTCCTGCTGGAGCAGCCCGACCTGCTGCTGCTCGACGAGCCCACCAACCACCTGGACGCCGAGTCCGTGCAGTGGCTGGAGCAGCACCTCGCCAAGTACCCGGGCACCGTCGTGGCCATCACCCACGACCGGTACTTCCTCGACAACGTGGCCCAGTGGATCATGGAGCTGGACCGCGGCCGGGCGCACGGCTACGAGGGCAACTACTCCAAGTACCTGGAGACCAAGCAGGCCCGCCTGAAGGTCGAGGGTCAGAAGGACGCCAAGCGGCAGAAGCGCCTGAAGGAGGAGTTGGAGTGGGTCCGCTCCAACGCCAAGGGGCGCCAGGCCAAGTCCAAGGCCCGCCTCGCCCGGTACGAGGAGATGGCCGCCGAGGCCGAGAAGACCCGGAAGCTGGACTTCGAGGAGATCCAGATCCCGCCGGGGCCCCGCCTGGGCAACGTGGTCGTCGAGATCGAGGACCTGCACAAGGCGTTCGGCGACAAGGTGCTGGTGGACGGCCTGTCCTTCACCCTGCCGCGCAACGGCATCGTGGGCGTCATCGGCCCCAACGGCGCCGGCAAGACCACTCTGTTCAAGATGATCCAGGGCCTGGAGCAGCCGGACTCCGGCAAGGTCAAGGTCGGCGACACCGTCAAGATCTCCTACGTCGACCAGAACCGCGAGAACATCGACCCGAAGAAGTCGCTGTGGGAGGTCGTCTCCGACGGCCTGGACTACATCAACGTCGGCCAGGTCGAGATGCCCTCGCGCGCCTACGTCAGCGCCTTCGGCTTCAAGGGCCCGGACCAGCAGAAGCCCGCCGGGATCCTCTCCGGTGGCGAGCGCAACCGCCTGAACCTCGCGCTCACCCTCAAGCAGGGCGGCAACCTGCTGCTCCTCGACGAGCCCACCAACGACCTCGACGTGGAGACCCTCTCCTCGCTGGAGAACGCCCTGCTGGAGTTCCCCGGCTGCGCGGTGGTCATCTCCCACGACCGGTGGTTCCTGGACCGGGTGGCGACCCACATCCTCGCCTACGAGGGCGAGTCGCGGTGGTTCTGGTTCGAGGGCAACTTCGAGTCCTACGAGAAGAACAAGATCGAGCGGCTCGGTCCCGACGCCGCCCGTCCCCACCGCGCCACCTACAAGAAGCTCACCCGGGGCTGAACCACCGTGCGACACCTCTTCCGTTGTCCGCTCCGCTGGGCGGACATGGACTCCTTCGGACACATCAACAACGTCGTCTTCCTGCGCTACCTGGAGGAGGCGCGCATCGACTTCCTCTGGCGCCTGGCGCGGGAGGCGGCCGAGGAGACGACCGTGTCCGACGGCGACCCCGGGCCCGGGGCGTCCGGCGAGGGGGGCACCACCCCCGTCGCCGGACGCCCCGGCGTCTTCGACCCGGAGGTCCCCTTCTCCGGGACCACCGTGGTGGCCCGCCACGAGATCGACTACCTGCGCCCGCTGGTCCACCGCCACGCGCCGATCGACATCGAACTGTGGGTGGCCAAGATCGGCGCCGCCGCGACCACGATCGCCTACGAGATGATCGACGGGAGCGCGGTGCACGCCCGCGCCCGCACCGTCATCGTCCCCTACGACCTGGAGAAGGAGCGTCCCCGCCGCCTGTCGGCGGTCGAACGGTCCTTCCTGGAACGGTACTTCGATGACGCCACCGACAACGCGGCTGCGGTTCGCTGAGCCTGCCGACGCCGCCGTCCTCGCCGCCTTCCTCGGGCGTCACCTGAGGTGGGACCGGACGGCGGCGGTCCGGCTCCGGGCCGAGGGCGGCGTGCTCGCCGTCTTCGCCCGGCCCGCCCGCTTCGAGGTGGTGGCGGTGCTGCCGCTGCCCCTCGCCGCGACGGGCACGCCGGCGGAGCCGTTGGACCTGACCGTCTCCGCGGGTGAACTGCTGGAGGGCATCGAGGGTCTCGACAATCCCGACGGCTCCGACGGCACCGGGGTGCCGGACGAGCCGCCGGGGTCGAGTGGGGCCGACGCGGGCCCGCCCGCCGGGGTCCGCCTCCCCGCCCCGGTCACCGGCCCGCCGTGGACCGGCCTGCTGCCGCCCCGCGAGGGCTGGCAACGGGTGGCCGAACCCCCGGCCGAGAGCGTCCGGGCCGCCGCCGGGGCGGTGATCGGGGAGTTCCGCGACCGCACCGAACGCCTGGGCCCCGACGAGCGCACCCGCGCGGCCCTGGAGGCGCTGGCCGAGGAGATATGGTCCCGGCCGCTGCCGGACACCCCGCTGCCGCTGCGCGCCGTGCACGCCGCGCACGCCCTCGGCTTCCTCGCCGCTCCGGGCACCCCGGCCGCGGAAAACCCGGTGGTGCTGACCGCCGGGAGCTGGGTACGCCTGCGCACCCCGCGCGGCTCGGTGGCCGTCCGCCGCTCGGGCGCCCCCTCACTCCCCTTCGTCGCACCCGCCTCGGCGGGCCGGGGACACCACGGCCACTGAGGACAGCCGAAGAGGGGAGGGCCCCGCCGTCGGGCGGGGCCCTCCCCTCCTCTTCTCCGCCGCCGGTGCCGCCCTCGTGTCCTCCGGGGCGCGCCGGTCGCCCGGAACCCGGTTCAGTCCGGGGTGTTGACCATCGAGGCGGCGGCGTACACCAGGTAGTTCCACAACTGTCGCTCGTGCTCCGGGTCCAGCTCCAGACTGTCCACCGCGTCCCGCATGTGGCGCAGCCAGGCGTCGTGGGCGGCCCGGTTCACGGTGAACGGCGCGTGCCGCATCCGCAGGCGCGGGTGACCGCGCCCCTCGCTGTAGGTCCGGGGCCCGCCCCAGTACTGCATGAGGAACAGGGCCAGGCGCTCCTCGGCCGGACCCAGGTCCTCCTCGGGGTACATCGGCCGCAGCAGCGGGTCCTCGGCGACACCCTGGTAGAACCGCCGGACCAGGGCCCGGAAGGTCTCCTCGCCGCCCACCTGCTCGTAGAAGGTGCGCTGCGGATCGGCGCCCTCCGGCAGGCGCGGGATGTGCGGGACGTTCGACGTCATCTGTGATCACCTCGGGTGGGGTACCCCGCCATGGTCGCAGATCCGACCCGTGCGCCGGTGGGGCCGTCCGGCCGCCGACGCCGGACACGGGAACGGCCCTCCCGTCGTCGGTGGGAGGGCCGTGGGGTGGTGGGTGTGTGCTCTCAGCCGGTTCGTCCGAGGTGGCGGACGAACGCGGCCCAGGCCGTTTCCGGCACGGTCAGCGCGGGGCCGGCCGGGGCCTTGCTGTCCCGCACGGGCACGACCCCGGGAACACCGTCCCGCACCTCCAGGCAGGCGTTCTCGGTACCACCGCTGTAAGACGACTTGCGCCATCCGGGATCAGCCATGCTCGTACTCCTTCTCGTATTTTTCGATCATCTTCATGGAATCCGAATCGGTTAGCGCGTTCGCCTTGGCGTAATCAAGTTGCTGCAGCAAGTCGGCCACGCGTGCCGGGTCCTCAACGGTGTCTCCGCTCCCGAAGGACTCGAAATACGCGGTGGTCGTGCCGTCCGCTCCGGTGTAGGCGGTGAAGCTCCCGCCCAGCATGGAGTATGCCCCACTGGAGAAGGGGAGCACCTGTACGACGATATTCTGACGCTCGGCCATGGCGCGCATATGACGGAGGGCATTTCGCATCGTGCTTTTCGAGCCGATGATCCTGGCCAGTGCCGCTTCGTCGATCACTGTCCAGTAAAGTGCCGGTTTTTCGCGATCCAGTGCCACGGATGCCCGGGTGCATCGAGCCGTCACGAGATCATCGAGCTCGGACTCGGGGGCTTTCGGTGCGGCGCTGGAGAACAGGGCGCGAGCGTAATCGGGGGTTTGGAACAGGCCGGGCAGAACGCTGCTCACGAGCACCTGGATCCGGACCGCCTCACGTTCTTTCCGCAGCGCCACGCGAGAGTAGTCCGGTGCGCCGTCGTGGCTTGCCAGCACCAGAAGGCCCATGAAAAGGCCGTCGGTTTCGAAGTGGGTGTCGAGAGCCCGGGCCAGGGAATCCGAGGGCATCTGGGTTCCGGTTTCGACGCGTGCGATATAGCCGTGAGTGAAGTTGATGGCTTTTGCCAGCGCTCGAACCGATAGGCCGGAGCGTGCGCGGTGTGCTTTGAGGCTGGCCGCCAAGAGGTCCCGGGCTCCGGATTGTCGGATGTCCAAGTTGCGCTCCGTCACGCTTTGGCCTCCACTTCGTTGGGGGATACACCGTTGCCTGACTCCGTTGGCAACACATTACGTGCGGTGTGGGGCCGGTTACTGCCTGATAGTGGAAGTGAAGCCCTTGGAAGCCAGGAGGTATCCCGTGAACGATCTTCAGGGCGGCTGTGGAGAAGTGCTCTTTTCCCTGGCCGCGCTGCCTCTGTCGCTGTTTTCCCGCTCGCACCTCCCGATGTTTCGGTCGCCCGAAGGGCGCGTGTTCGATGTCCATGCAAAATCGAACATGTGCGGCAGTGGTAATGCTCAGGGTGGTGAGGGGTGAGCGCGCGGCATCTTCCCCGGGTTTCCCGGCCGGCTCCCGAGCCGCTTCCGGGCTCGCACCGGCACATCTGTTACTTCTGCCGGATCGGCCTGCACACCACGTGCACCGGGCGGGAGATCACCCACGACCCGGACGTGCCCGGCGTCGTCTACATCGGGTGCTCCTGTACCGGCTGCGACCCGGTGGGGGACCGGGGAGGCACCCGGTGAACGTGAACGTGCCCGACCGCCGCCGTCACCGCCGTCACCGCCGGCGCCGTCACCGGCGTCGGGAGCGGCTGCGGGACCTCGGCCGGCTCCTGCTGATGGCGCTGGTCGGCGCGGTGGGGTGCGCGGCCCTGATCACCGGCCTGTGGGTGATCGGCAGGGGCTCGTGAGCACCGTCCCGCCGCACCGGCCCCGGTCGGCCGGTTACTTCGCCTCCCACCGGAACAGCCGGGCCGCGATCGCCGCCACCACGGCGGCGAACAGCAGCAGCCCGCCCATCACCGGCAGCGCCGTGCCCCAGCCCTCGCCCCGCGAGAGCACCCCCATCAACGCCTCGTTGAGGTGCTTGAGCGGCAGCAGACGGGCGATCGGCTCCAGCCAGCCCGGCATCACCTCGGTCGGGAAGAAGGACCCGGAGAGGAACGCCATGGGCATGATCACGGCCTGGAGCACGCCGTTGGCCGCCTCCTCGGTCGAGGTCACCGCGCCGATCAGCAGGCCCACCGCCATGAACGCCAGCGTCCCGCAGGCCACCAGCGGAATCGACAGCCACCACATGTCGGTCAGCCGCAGCCCGTAGAACGGGATCACCGCCACCGCGAGGAAGAGGACCAGTTGCGCCATCGCCAGCCCCAGGCTCACCCCGATCCGGGCGCCCACCACCGCGCCCGGCCGGATCGGCGCCAGCCACAGCCGGCGCAGCAGCCGCTTGCGGCGCCAGTTCACCAGGGTGAAGGCGGACATGAAGGAGGCGCCCATGGCGATCGCCCAGCCCAACAGCCCCGGTGCCAGGAACTGGATCGCCCGGATCGACTCGTCCTCCACCCGTTCGGTGCTCATCCGGAAGGCGGGTGGTTGGCCGGTGGCGGCCACGTTGGCGTCCTGCACCAGGGAGTTGACCAGACCGCGCACCGCTCCCGCCCGCGCCTCGTCGGCGGCCGAGTACCGCAGCTCCAGCGTGCCCGGCGTCTCCTCCCAGACCACCGCGTCCACCTCGCCGGCGCGCAGTCGCTCCAGGGCGTCCTCCCGGTCACCGGTCCGCTCCAGGACCAGGGCCTCGGAGAGCGCGGCCAGGTGCTCCTCGTCCAGCTCGTCCAGGACGGTCACCTCGCCGTACTGCACGACCGTGGAGCGGGAGCCGCCCTCGCCCTGGAAGAGGGCGCCGAACAGCACCAGGAACAGCAGCGGCAGCACGAGCATGAAGAAGACGGCGGTGCGGTCCCGGATCAGGCCCAGGAACATCACCTTCGACAGGCTGGACAGCGCGCTCACTCGCGGTACTCCCGTCCGGTCAGGCGGAGGAAGACGTCCTCCAGGTTCGCCACGCCCAACTCCTCGATCAGATCCCGGGGCCGGCCCACGCGCAGCACCCGCCCGGCGTCCATCACCGCCACCCGGTCGCACAGCAGCTCGGCCTCGTCCATGTAGTGCGTGGTCAGCACCACCGTGCGGCCCTGGCCGTTGATCTCCCGCAACAGGTCCCACAGATTGCGGCGGGCCTGCGGGTCCAGGCCGGTGGTCGGCTCGTCCAGGAAGACCAGCTCGGGGTCGTGGACCAGGGCGCAGGCGATCGACAGGCGCTGGGCCTGTCCGCCGGACAGTTCGGTGTCCCGCACGTCCGCCTTGCCGGTCAGGCCCACCGTCTCCAGCATCGCGTCGGCCCGGTCGGCGGAGACCCCGTACAACGAGGCGAAGGAGCGGATCTGCTCGCGGGCGGTGAGCTTCTCGAAGAAGGCGGAGGACTGGAGTTGGACCCCGATGCGGCGCAGCAGGTCGGGATTGCGGGGCCAGGAGGGCAGGCCCAGCAGGCGGACGGTGCCCTCGTCGGGCTCCCGCAGTCCCTCGATCAACTCCAGGGTGGTGGTCTTCCCGGCGCCGTTGGGGCCCAGGATGCCGTAGAACTCGCCGGAGACGACCTCCAGGGAGACGCCGTCCACCGCCCGCACGTCCCCGTACCGCTTGCGCAGCCCCTCGACCGTGATCGCCGCATCCGTCATGCGGCGGATGGTAGGTGCCGGTGGGCCGTCCCGCCTCGCCCCGGGGGAGGAAGGGGATCACCCCGGGGGAGGACGCGGAGCGGAGGGGGTCAGCCCCGGTGGACGGTCAGGGTGGTCCAGGCGCCCACGTGCACGCGGTCGCCCTCGCGCAGCGGCACCGGGACGTAGGGAGGAATGGGCTCCTCCTCGTAGTTCACCGTCGTGCCGTTGGTGGAGCCCTGGTCCACGATCGCCCACGTGCCGTCCGGCTGTCGCACCAGCAGCGCGTGGCGGTGGGAGACGCCCGGGTCCTCCGGCGGGCGCGACAGGTCGATGTCGGGGGCCTCGCCGGTGGACGGCCGGGTTCGACCGATGGTCATCTGCGGGCCCTCCAGGAGCACCCGCTGCTCGCCGCCGGGGCCGGGCATCCGCAGGCGGGCGGCCTCGGGGCCGGAACGGCGCATCATGGCGGTGAAGTAGTCGTGGTCGGGCGTGATGTCCACCATCCACGAACCGGCGCCCGGTGCGGGGCCGCCGGGCGGGGTGATCAGCCAGTCGCCGGTGCGCTGTTCGCCACCGGGCACGGGCGGCGGGGGCACCGGAGGCGGACCC
>NZ_VKHS01001149.1 GCF_014141525.1 Streptomyces calidiresistens | reverse complement strand
GGGAGCCACAGTTCGAGGGAGCCGCCGGGCGGCAGGCGCCACCGCAGCCGGTGGGGGTCGAGGTCGGGGACGCGGCCGGCGAGGACGGCGCAGCCGAGAGCGACGGACCACAGGCGGGCGGACAGGCCGAGGTGGAGGGTGGAGGCACCCACCCGGGGGTCGGGGGTGCCGATGCGGCGGCCGGTGTCGGCGGCGGCCCCGGCGAGGAGTGCGCCGCGCGGGTCGGCACGCGGGTCGGCGAGGGGGTGGAAGGCGGCGGTGCCGGGCGTTGCCGCCTCCGTCCCCGGTCCCGGTGTCGTCGCCGGTGGCGGGGACGGGAGAAGCGGTGCGTCGGGGCCGTGGTGGAGGACGAAGTGCGGTCCGATGGCGGCGAGTCGGTCGAGGACGGGACCGGGACCGGCTGGGGTGTCGGGGTCGCGCCGCGCCCGGGCGGGACGGCGCGGGAAGCGGGGGCGCCGGCGGCGCGGATCGGTACCGGTCACGCGGGTTCCACCGGTCCTCTCCGTCGGGGGCGGCCTCCTCGGCCCCGGATATCCTGTCCGGGTTTCGCGGCTCCCCGCAAGCGTCCCGCCGGCGGGGGCGAGGGGTGCCGCCGCCGTGCGGGTTCCCGGCGCTCCGGTCGTCCCACCCGCCCGGTCGGCGGATGACGGTGGGGCCCGGCCGGGGCGTGTCCCCGGCGCGGCGCGCCGGAACCCGCTTGACCCCCCGTCCCCCTCCCCATAGGAATGACCCCATGAGCACCCTCAAGACGCGACTGCAGGACGATCTGACGGCCGCCATCAAGGGCCGTGACGAGCTGCGGTCCGCGACGCTGCGCATGACGTTGGCGGCGATCACCAAGGAGGAGGTCGCCGGGACCACCGCCCGCGAGCTCTCGGACGCCGAGGTGCTGACCGTGATCACGCGGGAGGCCAAGAAGCGGCGGGAGGCGGCCGAGGCGTTCGATCGGGGCGACCGGCCGGAGCAGGCCGCGCGGGAGCGCGCGGAGGGTGAGGTGCTGGCGGAGTACCTGCCGCAGCAGCTGAGCGACGAGGAGCTGGACGCGGTGGTGACCGAGGCCGTGGCGCAGGCGCGGGAGTCCGGTGCCGAGGGGCCGCGGGCCATGGGCGCGGTGATGAAGATCGTGAAGCCGAAGGTCGGCGACCGGGCCGAGGGCGGTCGGGTGGCCGCGGCGGTGAAGCGGGCGCTGGCGGGCTGATCCGCGCCGGTCGGGGCGTTCGGCGTCCCGTCATCGGAAGGAAGACCACGCGGCAGGGGCCGCACCCCCGGTGGAACGGGGGTGCGGCCC
>NZ_VKHS01001148.1 GCF_014141525.1 Streptomyces calidiresistens | reverse complement strand
ATAAGAGACAGTCCCGGTACCGGCGGGCGGGCGTGCCTCCCACACGGGTGCGGTCGTGGCCGTGGTCGGCGGCGGTTCCGGGGCGTCGGGACCGGTGCCGGTCACGGGCCCCGTGGTGGTCGGTGCCCCGGACCCGGCGCCGGGCACCGTGGCGGTCGTCGTCGGTGCCTCCGGTCCGGCCACGGTCCCACCGGCGGTGGGCACCTCCGTCTCGGAGCCGGTCGCGGTGTCGGTCGCGGTCGGCGTCACCACGTCGGTCGCGGTCACGGCACCCGTCACGGTCGCGGCACCCGTCACCGTCGCGGCACCGGTCATCGGCGGCACACCCGACCCGGTCGCGGCGTCGGCGCCGGGCACCGCGCCGGTCGCGGGACCGTCATCCGGTGTGTCGCCGGCGGCGATTCCCCGCAGGAGTCGCTCGGCCCGATCGGCGGTCATCCGCTCGGCGGGGTCCTTGCGCAGCAGCCCTTCGACGACCGGCGCGAGAGGTCCGGCGCGGCGCGACGGCGGCGGTTCCTCGTCCACGATCGCGCGCAGGGTGGCGAGCGGGGTGCCCCGACGGAAGGGGGAGACGCCCTCCACGCACGCGTGGAGGAGCACACCGAGCGACCACAGGTCGGACTCCGGGCCCGGGGTGCGGCCCAGGGCACGCTCGGGCGGAAGGTACTCGGGCGAGCCGACGACCTCTCCGGTCATGGTGAGCGAGGTCTCGCCCTCGACCGTGGCGATGCCGAAGTCGGTGAGGACCACCCTGCCGTCCTCGGCCGCCAACACGTTGGCGGGCTTCACGTCCCGGTGCAGCACCCCGACGCCGTGCACGGCGCGCAGGGCGGCGAGCACCTCGGCGCCGATCGCCGCGGCCCGCCGGGGACCCAACGGCCCCTCCTCGCGCAGCAGTTCGGCGATGGAGCGCCCGCGTACGAGTTCCATGACGATCCAGGGACGGCCGTCGTCGGTGACGACGTCGTGAACCGTCACCACGTTGCGGTGGGGTATCCGGGCGGCGGCCCACGCCTCGCGCTCCAGCCGCGTGTACATCTTCCCGATGTCCGCGGTGGTCAGCCCGGCCGGGGCCCGCACCTCCTTGACGGCGACCTCCCGTTGGAGGTTCTCGTCCAGGGCCCGCCACACCGTCCCCATGCCACCCCGGCCCAGGGGTGACAGCAGGCGGTAACGACCCGCCACTTCCCGATCCCGATCCCGATCCGGTGGTACCCGTGCGGTCCTCGTGTGCTCGTCCATCCGGCCCGCTCCCCCCCTTTTTCGTTTTTCGTGCCCCCACCCCGGTTG
>NZ_VKHS01001147.1 GCF_014141525.1 Streptomyces calidiresistens | reverse complement strand
GGGGTCGGCGGGCGCGGTGTCGGGGGTTCCCTCGGCGGAGGGGGAGACCTCCGGCGAGGGCTCGGGGGGCACCGCCTCCTCGTCCTCGCGCAGCAGGAGCCGGACGGCGGCCACCTCCTCCCGCAGCGCGTCGAGGACCTCGGTCACCTCGGCCCCGATGTCGTGCAGCACCGGGGGGAGTTGCGGACGCAGTTCGGCCCAGGTCCCCCGGTGGCGCTCGGAGAAGTCCGAGAGGGTGCGCAGGGGGGCGACGGAGCCGTCCCGCTCGTGCGCCTCGACCAGCAGGCGGTGGCCCTCGGCGGTGTTGGTCGCCATGGCGGTGAGGGCGGCGCGGACCTCGGCCACCTGCTCCGGCTCCAGCGGGCCCGATCGCCCGCGCTCCATGAGGCGCCGTGCCTCGTTGAGTCGGGTGGAGGCGTGGTCGAGATGGATGCGTCCGCGGTCGTGTTGGCCGCCGGCCAGGTCCAGCCGGAGGTCCTCCATGCCGCGTTTGAGGCCGTAGAGGGTGTCGCCGGGCAGGGCGTTGGTGCTCGCGGCGGCGGCTCCGCCGAAGGCACCGGCGGCGACGCCGACGGTGAGGCCACCGGCGGCCAGGCCCTTGGTGAGGCGCGATCTGGGCCGCAGGGCCCCGAACCCGCGGGCGGGTCCCGCCCGGTGGGCCCCGCGCGGGCGGTCGGGCCCGGTGGGGGGTGCGCCGAGGGCCGTCGCGCCGCCCTCGGCGAACGCCGCCTCCAGGGCGGCGACGAGCCGGGCGCGCTGCACCGCTTTCGTCCCGGCGTCCATGCGCGGCGGGGGGAGCGCGCGCATCCCGTCGACGACCCGCAGCAGGGGCGCGATCTCCTCCGGGGCCGGTTCCGTCGGCCCCGGTGTGGTCTCCGACGCCCCCGGGGCCGGGCGCGCGGGCGCTCCGGACTCCGGTGGTGCGGGAGCCGCACCGCTCGCGGGAGCGCCCTCCGACGCCGCCACGGCCGCGGCGAAGGCACCGGCCCGCCGGTGGGTCGACACGGATCCGATCACGGGCGTCACCTCCTCTCGTGTACACGGTCGGCTCCCTGTCACGGACCGGGTATCGCCCCGTTGACCGCCTCACCCGAAGGGGGGAAACGGGTCTCCGGGGTCGAATCACAGAGAGCCTGCAAGTTCCCCAACGAGCCCGGGGCAGCGGGGTTACGGCTTGATGATGATCGGATCACTCCTGCTTCCGGGGGATGCGCGGGGGCGTGCGCCCGGGGAGCGGCGGTGTGTGTCGGGGCGTGGGAGTGAGTGGAATGACGAAACCCCCGTCCCGGGG
>NZ_VKHS01001146.1 GCF_014141525.1 Streptomyces calidiresistens | reverse complement strand
GTTTAAGAGACAGCGCCCTCCCCGTCCTCCGGCTCCTCCCCGGCGCCCGGAGCCTCCCCCTCGTCCTCTCCGGGGGCGGGGTCGGTGATCTCCAGGACGTCGATCTCCCACCGCGCCAGCAGACCGCGCTCGACCGCCTCGGTGAGCTCCAGCTCGTACAACCGCTCCCCGTACAAGGCGGGATCCGTCATGGAGGCGACGGGCCGCACCCACCCGTCGGCCGAGGGCACGGCCTCCCACAACCTTGGGGTGGCGGTCATGAACAACCGCCTCCGAGCGGGCAGGCGGTCGTTGTCCAGGGCCATCGCCCACGCCTTCCCCGCATCCCCCGACGTGCGGTGCGCCTCGTCCACCACCAGCAGGTCCAGGACCGGCAGGGCCGGGCCGGTGAAGGTCTGCGCGCGCACGGCCTCCTCCACCACCCCCCACCGCTTCCCGCCGTCCCCGCCCGGAGCGTCCTCGGTGCCGGTCTCGCGGGCGTTCTGGGGCACCAGGGAGGCATACGTCATCAGCACCGTCACCGGGCCCGGCACGGCTGTCCAGCGGGCCAGGAACCACGGGTCGGTGGTGCACCGCACCCCGAGGGCTTCCAACATCGGGTCCCGACTCAGGGAGCAGACCGCGATCATCGGACCCCGGCGCCCGGCCCGGCGCCACGCCTCCACCGTCTGGGTCAGCAGGTCCAGGGTCGGCACCAGCACCCCGACCCTGCCGTCGGGGACCAGGCGGTGCGCGGCAGCCGCCGCCGTGATGGTCTTCCCCGTACCCGTGGCCATCACCACCGTGCCGCGCGCCTCACGATCGGAGACATCGGCCAGGCCCCGCACGATCGCCTCCACCGCCTCCCGCTGGTGCGGCCGAAGCGTGAATTCCCCACCGGAATTCCGGTCACCGCTCACGAATGATCCCCTCCTCGAAACAGGCCACGAAAAGCACCGCACGCGACAATTGCCCCCGCCCCGGAAAGGGCGGTGACCGCATTTCCCAACACCTACCGGTGATGCAATCCCCGGCAACCAATGGGGAAATGCGGCGGGCATTCCGCGTCGCCGGTCGGGCGCCGGGGGCGGTCCCCCGTTTCCCCAACATCTACCGGTGATGCATCACGCCCAACCGACGGGTTGTCACGCCACCCGACAGCATGCCCGGGACGCCCCGTGCCCGTCAAGGTGATTGGCCGAAAAGTGGCCCACCGGTCACCCGATCGGGTGGTTCGTTGCCCGTTCCCGCCCCGGATTCCCCGGCACCCGACGGGCCGTCACGCGCCGGCCCCCGCCCCCCCTGTTCCCGGT
>NZ_VKHS01001145.1 GCF_014141525.1 Streptomyces calidiresistens | reverse complement strand
ACGGGGCACGGGCGCGGTGGGTGGGGCGTCATCGGTGCGACGAGGGCGTCTCCCCGCTCCCCGACCCGCTCCCGTCGGCGATGGCCGATGCCTCCTCGGCCGGGGCCCCGGGGGTCTCCGCGCCCCGGTCGACGGGACCGGGTGCCGGCGGGGTGTCGGCCGCGTCGTTCCCGGCCGCTTCGCCCCCGACTGCCCCGTTCCCGGCCGCTTCGCCCCCGCCCGGCCCGCGGTCGGTGGCCGGGTGGGTGTCGCCGTCCCGGGCGTCGGTTCCGGGGACGACCAGCTCCGGCGCGGGGCGTTCCCCGCGTCGCCTGGCGTCGATGTACCGCTCCAGGCCGTCGAGCAGGGGGTCGAGCCCGAAGCGCAGGGCCTGCGGGCCGCCGATGGAGAAGCTGTCGGGGTCCAGTTCGGCGAGGCGGGGGAAGCGGCCGCTCTCCATGATCTCGCCGAGGATGGGCCCCTGTGCCGCCCAGAACTCCTCGTCGCCGATACCGGTCTCCCGGGCGGCCACCGACTGGAGGACGTAGGTGCGGGCGGTGCCGGTGACGTAGTGGTCCACGGTCATGATGACGGCCATCCGTTCGGCGTCCGTGAGGCCGAGTCCGCTCAGGCCCTCCAGGATGAAGTCGAGCCCCGCCAGGGCGTTGGGGCCGAGGACGGGACGGGTCTGGTTGACCTGGAGCAGCCAGGGGTGGGCGAGGTAGAGCCGCCAACTGCCCACGGCGGTGAATTCCAGGACGGTTCGCCAGTTCTCCGTCGCCTCCGGGGGTGGGGGTTCGGTTCCGGTGGGGCCGGGTTCCAGGACCCGGTCGAGCATGAGGTCCAGGAGTTCGCCCTTGCCGGGGACGTAGCGGTACAGCGACATGGTGCCGACGCCCAGTTCCGCGGCGACTCGTCGCATCGACAGGGCGGAGAGCCCTTCCCGGTCGGCGAGGGTGATCGCGGCGTCCACGATCGCTTCCAGGGTCAGCCCCGGGCGGGGGCCGCGCCCGGAGGTTTCCCTTCCGCGCCACAGGAGTTCCATGCTCCGGGAGAGGTCGCCGCTGCCGCTGTGTGCCGTGGTCATGGTGGCGTCATCCTAACGGCGCGTCCGTTTCGTCCGGTCACCCTCCCCACCTCGATGTGCGTACGCCGTACCCGAAAAACCTTGACTTCCGGGTACGGTGTACGCATCATGGTTGACCGCGTACGCCGTACGCCATGTGTTGCCCGTCGTGCGGCCCCATCCGGGGTCCGTCCGGAGCCCGCCGCCGCATACGGGCGGACCGCTCGAACGCCCACCGCCCACCGCCC
>NZ_VKHS01001144.1 GCF_014141525.1 Streptomyces calidiresistens | reverse complement strand
GCACCACCGCCGCGTCCCGGACCCCCGGCGCCCCCCGGGCCGCCGAGGGGAGGGTCGGCGCGACGGAACCGTCGGCCGAGGCCGTGCGGGAGATCGCCGACCGCCTGGTCGCCGGCGACCCCGGTGCCCTCGCCGACGCGTACCGCCTCTGGGGCGGGCTGGTCCACTCCCTGGCCGCCCGCGCCGTGGGGGACCGGCGGGAGGCCGAGGACATCACCCAACAGGTCTTCCTCTCCGCCTGGCGCGGACGTCTGACCTACCGCCCCGACCGCGGCCCCCTGCCGGGCTGGCTCGTGGGCATCACGCGCCGCCGCATCGCCGACTCGCTGGCCGCCCGCACCCGTCGGCACGACCTCGTGGTCGCCGCCGGCAACCGGCACCTCGCCGCCGGCGGCACCGTGCGGGACGACTCGGACGACGTGGTGCGGCGTGTCCTGATCGCCCGCGAACTGGACCTCCTGCCCCCGCGCCAGCGCGAGGTGCTGCGCCTGAACTTCTACGAGGACCTGACCCACAGCGACATCGCCGACCGCACCGGTCTCCCCCTGGGAACGGTCAAGAGCCACGCCCGCCGCGGCCTGCTCCGGCTGCGCCGTCGGCTGGAGGAGGCCGGGTACACGGAGGAGTGGGGACCCGGGGACGCCGGTCGTGACGCCGGATCCCCCGCCCCCGCCGGCTGACCACCGGCCGTGCCGCCCCGCCCGGGGCGAACCGCACCCGCACCACGCATCCCGGGAGGCAGGAATGACACTTCGCGACGAACTCCCCACCGACCATCATTTGGCCACCGTCCACCGCCGGGGCGCGGCCCTGAGCGGCGTCGTGCTGATGGTCTTCGGGATCCTCGGCTTCGCCGACCGGCTCGCCTTCTTCGACACCACCGGACAACAGATCCTCGGCCTGTCCGGCAACGGCCTGTTGAGCCTGATCTCGGTCACCGTCGGCTCGCTGCTGATCGTCGGCGCCTTCGTGGGCGGTGACTTCGCCTCCACCCTCAACATGACCGTCGGCGGCCTGTTCGTCCTGAGCGGGTTCGTGCACCTGGCCATCCTGGAACGCTCGATCAACATCCTGGCCTTCCGGATGCCGAACGTCCTCTTCGGCTTCGCGATGGGGCTGATGATCCTCACCTTCGGGATGTACGGGAGGATCAGCGGCGGCCTGCCGCCCGACAACCCGTTCCGGCGCCGGCGACACCCCGAGCGGGCCCGGGAGGAGGACCGGATGGCCTCCGGAGCGCTCGGCCCCGCCGCCCGCACCGGTGCCCTGTCTCTTATACACACCTGACGCTGC
>NZ_VKHS01001143.1 GCF_014141525.1 Streptomyces calidiresistens | reverse complement strand
CCCCTCGCCCCGGCCGCCCGGGCCCTCGGCGCGACCGTGCTGCCCTGGGCCGCCGGCCGCGAACCCGGCCCCGGCCTGGGCCGGGAGGCCGCCGACGTCCTCCGGGCCGTCGAGGCGCTCTCCCCCCGCCTGATCCACCTGCACAGCGCCAAGGCCGGCCTGGCCGGACGGCTCGCCCTGCGCGGCCGGTACCCCACCGTCCACCAGCCGCACGCCTGGTCCTTCGAGGCCGCCGGACCGCTGCGCCCCCTCGCCGTCCGCTGGGAACGGCACGCCGCCCGGTGGACCCACCGCCTGCTGTGGGTGAGCCACGCCGAGCGCGCCGCCGGCCTGCGCGCCGGGGTGGTCGCGGACGGGGCGGTGATCCCCAACGGGGTGGACACCACCCGCTTCACCCCACCGGACTCCTCGGCCCGGCGCGGTGTCCGCGCCGGACTGCACGCCGTGCACGCCGTCCCGCCGCACGCGCCCCTGGTGGCGTGCGTGGGCCGGCTGTGCCGGCAGAAGGGCCAGGACGTGCTCCTGCGGGCCTGGCCGGAGGTCCTGCGCCGGTTCCCCGACGCCCGGTTGGTGCTCGTCGGCGAGGGCCCGGCGGGGGAGGCGCTGCGGGCCCGCGCCCCGCGCGGCGTACTGTTCGCCGGTGCCGTGGACGATCCCCGGCCCTGGTACGCCGCCGCCGACCTGGTCGTGCAGCCCTCCCGGTGGGAGGGCATGGCGCTGACCCCGCTGGAGGCGATGGCCTGCGGGCGCCCGGTGCTGCTCACCGATGTCGCCGGGGCCCGCGAGTGTCTGCCGCCGGAGCACCTCGACCGTTGCCTGGTGCCGCCGGGGAAACCGCGGGCGCTGGCCGCGGCCGTGACGGGCCTGCTGGCCGATCCGGCGGCCCGGGTCGGCATCGGGGTCGCCACCCGCCGCCGGGTTCGCCGGGACCACGACCTGCGGGTCACCGCGGCGGCGGTGCGGGAGTTGTACCGCACGCTCCTCCCCGGGCTCTCCGCCTCCGGCGCGCGTCCGGCCGGGGGCGCCGATCCGGGCGCCGTCGCCCTCCCGGTTCCCCTCCCTCCCGGTCCTCCCGGCCACCCCGGTCCGTCCGGCGCGGCGGTCGCCGTGGACCCGGGCGCCGTCCCCGGGCCCACCGTGTCGGTCGAGGACCCGGCGGCGGCCGGCCGCCTCGCGCTGCCCCCCGGCGCACGGGTGTTCCTGCGCCGCTCGCGGGGCATCGCGTCGGGAGGCGTGCCGGAAGCGACCCCGGGTGGCGGGGCGGGTCCGGGATGACCACCGAGAGCCCACCGC
>NZ_VKHS01001142.1 GCF_014141525.1 Streptomyces calidiresistens | reverse complement strand
CTCCCCCACCGTTCCCCGGCACCCCACCGGCCCGAAGGGGCCGAACCGGCCCACGCCGGCCGGTGGACCGGTTCCCGATACCCCGGCGTCAGGAGCGCGAGGCCTCCCGACGACGCCGCGCGAGAACGGCCACCGTCACCCCGAGGGCCATCACCAACGGCACCACGGGCAACAGCAGCCCCGCCGACACCGACACGTGCTCCACCACCAGCCCGGTGACCACGGTGCCGCCGGCGACCCCCAGGGCGTTGGTGGAGAAGAAGAGGCCGAAGGTCTCACCGTGGCGGTCCGCCGGCACCCGACGGGGAGCGAGAGCGAGGAGGAAGCTGATCCCCGGCCCCAGGAAACAGCCCGCCACCAGCACGATCACCAACACCCCCGCGTACGGGGGCAGCGTCACCAGGGGGACCAGCAGAAGCCCGTAGCAGGCGAGGCACACCAACGGCCCCCGGAGCGAGGACCCGGCGGCGACCAGACGCCCCGCCACAGGCGTGGTCAACAGCAACGTGGTGGCCGCGCTGGACAGCGAGAGCGCCGCGATGAGCACGCCGGCCCCCTCGGGGGCCAGGCCCCGGTCGTCCAACAGGGCGGGAAGCCCCACATCGAGCGCACCGATGTTGAGGCCGATGCCCAGGCTGAGGAACAGCAGGGGGAGCACCGCGCGCAGCGGCTCCCGGACGCTGCGGCGCTCCTTCGGCCGCCCGCGGGCCTCCCGACCCGGCAACCACCGCACCAGCAGGGAGGCGCCCATCCAGAACACCGCCCCGCAGAGGATCGGGGCGACGGGGCCCAGACGCGCGAACAGCAGCGCGGCGAGCGCCGGGCCGGCGACCCAGATCACCTCCGTGACGGCGGAGTCCCCGGCGAAGGCCCGGGTGGTGGTCCGCCCGCCCCACAGCACCGGCAGCAGGCTCCGTATCCCGCCGGGCACCCCCGCCATGGTCACGGCGGCCAGAACGGTCGGCACCATCAACACCGGAACCGGAACCCGGACGATCAACCCGAGCGCGACCAGGAGGAGCAACCCCGCGCCCCACCGCAGGGGACGGACCAGCCCGCCGGGCAGCGCGCCGTGGTCCAGTCGCCGGCCCCGACGGGGCGCGCTCAACGCGGTGGCCGCCGCGTACGAGCCGGCGAGGACGCTGCCGGAGACGAAGGAGCCGGTGACGGACCGGCCGGCGAGCACCAGGGCCAACGGGATCATGCTGCCCGGCAGACGCGCGGTGGCCGCGGCGGTGGCGTAGAGCAACCACCGCCGGTCCGTCCACAACCTCTCGTCGGCCGGCGGGGGCC
>NZ_VKHS01001141.1 GCF_014141525.1 Streptomyces calidiresistens | reverse complement strand
GCACCAGCACGTGGCGCGGGGCGGGGCCCGGGGCCTTCGCCACCCGGCCGGCCAGGTCGCGGTGGTCGAAGCCCTCGTGCCGGTCGGGCACGATCAGCGCGACGGCGTCGGACTGGTGGCAGAAGTGTCGGAGTTCGGCCTCGCGGTGGGCGGGGAGCGCGAAGACGGGCAGCGCCCCCATCCGGAAGAGGCCGAAGATCGTCTCGAGGAACGCGGCCCGGTTGGGGAGTTGGACCACCACCCGATCGCCGGGCGCGATGCCGAGGGCGAGCAGGCCGGCGGCCATGCGCTCGGCGCTCCGGTGCAACTCGGCGTAGGTGAGTCGGCGTTCGCCGTCGATGACGGCGAGGCGGTCGGGGTCGCGGAGGGTGCCGGTGACGGTGGTGGACAGGTGCCACATGCCGGCGGTTCGGACCAGGCCGGGCCGCTCCGATATCTCCAGCTCCTCGCACAGGGGTTCCAGGGCGGCACGGACGTCGGCGACGACCACGGCGTGTTCGTGCAGGTCCTTCGGGGAGTCCAGGAGGCGGGCGGCGCGGCGGACGTCCTCCGCCAGGTCCCGGCTGCGGGGCGCGGAGCCGGCCAGGGGGTTGGCGACCACCCGGTCGCCGGTGCGCGAGACGAGGAGTTCGGGGCTGGCGCCCAGCAGGCTGCGGCCGGGGGCGATGGGCAGGGCGAAGGTGTGGCCGGCGGGGTCGCGGCGGGCCAGTCGGTCCAGGACGGCGGACAGGTCGGGAACGCGGTCGGCCTCGAGTTCCAGGGTGCGGGCCAGGACCACCTTGCCCGGGCCGCCGGCCCGCATCCGGCGCACGGCCTCCGCGACGGCGGCGGTGTACCGGGCCGGCTCGGGGACGGGCCGGACGCGCCACTCCCCCTCGATCGCCCGGTCCCCGGCGGGCAGCGCGATCAGGGGGTCGCCCGCCGGTGACGGCGCGATCTCCAGTTCGGCGGGGACGGCGAGGGCGGCCGGACGGTCGGTCTCGAAGGGGACGGCGCCCATGACGAGGGCGGGGGCACCGCCGGGCGCGTCCCCGGCTCCGTCGGTCAGGGCGGACAGGGTGGCGGTGACGCGCTCGGCCAGGGGGCGCCCGTCGTGCGGGACCACGGCGCGCACGCCGCGGCCCAGGAGGGTGCGGCGTGGGGAGGTGAGGAGACGGTCCCGGCCCGGTCGCCAGGAGCGGAGCAGCGCGGTGGCCCGACCGACGGCGTCCGCGCGGCCCGTTCCCGCTCCCGGGACGTCACCCGCGGCGTGGCCGGTGGGGCCGGTGCGGTCGACGGGGTCCCGGGGCGGGGCG
>NZ_VKHS01001140.1 GCF_014141525.1 Streptomyces calidiresistens | reverse complement strand
GGGGGCGACGGCCCCGGGGTCGTCCCCGGGCGGCAGGAGGTCGGCGGGGGCCATCGGGTGCGAGGTGGTCACCAGTACCAGGGCCGGTGACCTGTGCGGTATCAGGGCACGGACCCGCTCGGGGTCGGCGGCGTCGTCCAGGACGATGACCACCGGCAGACCGGCCAGGTGCTGCCGGTAGCGTTCCAGCAGCCGGCCGGGCGATTCCTCCTCGCCGTCCCGGCCGGCGGCCTCGCGTTGCAGCACCTGGTCGCGGGGGGCGCCGAGCCGGTTCATCAGGTACAGGGCGGCGGCCCGGGTGGACATCGGGTCCTCGCTGCCACCGCGCAGGTCCACCGTGCAGACGCCGCGGAACAACGGGCGCAGTTCGTGGGCGACGCGGTGGGCCAGGGCGGTGCGCCCGGTGCCGGGCGGGCCGTGCAGCACGACCACGGTGGGGTGGGTGTCGGTGCCGGCCCGGTCGCGGTTGACCAGGCGGGCGATGCGGGTCAGTTCCTCGCGGCGGCCGGGGAAGGGGTCCACGGGCTCGGGGAGGCGTTCGAAGGAGCGCTCCAGCACGCCGCGGGTGCGGCTGACACCGCTGCGGTCGCGGGCCGCCGGGCGGTGGGAGGCCCGGCCCACGGGGGTGCGGCGGGTGCCGCCGCGGACGACGACGGCCCGCTGTTGGGCGAGCCAGGGGTTCAGGCCGCGCACCTCGACGGCGTTGAGCCAGGCCAGGCGGAGCTGTTCGACGCCGCCGGGCTGGTTGCGGGCGCCGGCCCGGGACTCCGCGGCCCACAGGTGGGCGACGGAGGCCTGGAGGAGGAAGCCGAGGACGGAGGCGAGGGCGACGACGAACGCGCCGGTCACCGCGTCGGCGGCGCCCGATTCCCCGGCTCCGGTGGGGCGCAGCAGGATCAGCGCCACGAACGCGGCGCACGCCGTGGAGGCGCCGACGGCGGCCAGGGTGCGGCCGTCCAGACGCTCGCGGAACCGGCCGCCGGCGGTCTCCTCCTCGGCCCGGAGGTACTCCCGCCACTCCTCGGCGGCGGGGGCGAGGATCCGGTCGGCCGAGGACCGGGCGAGCGCCATGAGTCGACCGGCGTCGGTGGCGTCGCCGGCGCGGCGGACCTCGGTGTCGATGACGCGCGTCAACAGACGCTCGACGTCCTCGCGGTGGGACGCCGGTAGCGCCTCCAGCGTGCGGGGAACCGCCCGGTGGATCTCCCCGGGCGACGTGGGTGTGACGGTCATCGGCGGCTCCTCCCCCTGTCCCGCCGGCGCCCCGGGGGCGCCGGGTGGGGCGCGGGGCCGGGG
>NZ_VKHS01000114.1 GCF_014141525.1 Streptomyces calidiresistens | reverse complement strand
CCCTCCGGGGCCCCCGTCCCCGTATTCCTTTCCGCTTTCCACACCCATGACCCGGATGCCCTCCGCCTCCTCGGCGGGTGGCTCCGCACCCGAATCGTTCCCAGGGGGAGATCACATGGCCGACACCGGCCGCCATCACACCGACGCCCCGGCGCCGCCCGCCCCGGCATCGTCCGCCCGCCGGGAGGAGACCCCCTCCGGAACGGAGAAGCCCGACTCCACGCCCATCCTGGAGTTGCGCTCCCTCACCCGTGTCCACGGCAGCGGTGTCGCCACCGTCCACGCCCTGCGCGGCATCAACCTCACCGTCGGCGCCGGTGAACTCGTCGCCGTGATGGGCCCCTCCGGCTCGGGGAAATCCACCCTGCTGACCCTCGCCGGTGGCCTGGACACCGCCACCTCCGGCCAGGTTCTGGTCGAGGGCGTGGACCTGGGGTCCCTCTCCCGGGCCGAACTCGCCCGGGTGCGCCGCAACCGGGTCGGTTACGTCTTCCAGGACTACAACCTCATCCCCGCCCTCACCGCGGTCGAGAACGTCTCCCTGCCCCGCGAATTGGACGGTGTGTCCTCCAGGGCCGCCCGTCGGGAGGCACTGGCGGCCCTGGAGGAGATCGGTCTCGTGGAGGTGGCCGACCGCTTCCCCGACGAGATGTCCGGCGGTCAGCAGCAGCGTGTGGCCATCGCCCGCGCCCTGGTCGGCGACCGCCGCCTGGTCCTGGCCGACGAGCCCACCGGCGCCCTGGACTCCGAGACCGGCGAGACCGTCCTCGCCCTGCTGAGAAGCCGCTGCGACGCCGGTGCGGCCGGGGTGATGGTCACCCACGAGCCCCGCTTCGCCGCCTGGGCGGACCGGGTGATCTTCCTGCGCGACGGCTCCGTGGTGGACGAGGCCGCCGGTAGCGGCCCGGAGTCCCTCCTCCCGACGGAGGCCGTGCGGTGAAACGGCTGCACATGTGGCGGGCCACCCTGCGCATCGCCCGCCGCGACGCCTGGCGGGCCAAGGGCCGCAGTGCCCTGGTGGTCTCCATGATCGCCCTGCCGATCATCGGTGCCTCCGGCCTCGATGTCGCCCTGCGATCGGCGGACCTGAGCACCGAGGAGCGGCTCACCCGGGAGATGGGCACCGCCGACGCCCGCTTCCTCGACCTCGGTTTCGGCGAGCCCATCCAGCAGTACCCCACGGACAGGACCTCCGCCTACTCGATCTCCGGTTACGAGGAGCCGCCGACCGAGGAGGACGCGCGACGCGGACTGGAAGCCGCCCTGCCCACCTCTCCCGAACGGATCGTCACCGACGCCTCCTCCTCCCCGGCGATCGTCACCACGGCCTTCGGGGTCGCCCCGGCCGAGGTGCGCGAGGTGCCCGCCGACGACCCGCTGACCGAGGGCATGTTGACCCTGCGGGAGGGTCGTTTCCCCGAAGCCGCCGGTGAAGTGGCCGTCACGGAGGCGTTCCTGGACCTCAGCGGACTGAAACTCGACTCCACGGTCGGTTTCCCCGACCTGGAAGACACCGCCCCTCGCATCGTCGGTGTCTACGAGAACCCCTCGGAGCTGAACAGGGAGCAGATCCTCGCTCCTCCCGGGACCCTGATCGCCGAACTGGTCGAGCACGGGGTGGTCGACGGGGTCGACTTCCAGTTCCTGGTGTCGGCGCCGGACGGCGTGCCGTGGTCGGAGGTCCTGAAGATCAACGAGGCCGGGTGGTTGGTGAGCTCCCGTCTCGTCCACCACGATCCCCCGCCGGACGATCAGGTCCCCGCCCTCGCCGAGGGCCGTTGGCATACCGCGAACGGCGACGTCCAGGCCTTCGCCATGGTCGGTGTCGTCCTGGCCCTCGTCATCATGGAGATCTGCCTGCTCGCCGGTCCCGCCTTCGCGGTCGGGGCCCGCCGTTCACGCCGCATGCTCGGACTGGTCGGGGCGAACGGCGGCGACCGTCGACACATCCGGGCGATCATGCTCGGTGGTGGTCTGCTCCTGGGTCTCGTCGCCGCCGTGGTGGGCGTGACACTCGGCACCCTCCTGACCCTCCTCGCCCGGCCGTGGTTGGAGAGCGAGGTGGGGTTCCGGTTCGGCGCGCTGGACCTGCGTCCCCTGGAACTGGCGGCCATCGGGACCATCGCGGTGGTCACCGGCCTGATCGCCGCGCTGGTACCGGCTCTCCTGGCCGCCCGTACCCCGGTGTTGCAGTCGCTCACCGGGCGACGCGGGGTGCGACGAACCGGCCGGACGCTGCCCCTGGTGGGTGCGGCCGCCTTCGTGCTGGGCGCCGGCCTCGCTCTTTTCGGTGGCTTCGCCCTCAACGAGCCCGTGGCCGTGGGGGCGGGAGCGATCGTGGCCCAGTTGGGCCTGGTCGCCATGACACCGGTCCTGGTCGGCATGTTCGGTCGCCTGGGTCGCTTCCTGCCGCTCGGTGGACGCTTGGCGCTGCGGGACGCGGTCCGCAACCGGGCGCGCACCGCCCCGGCGGTGGCGGCGGTTCTCGCGGCGGTCGCCGGTTCCGTCACCCTCGCCACCTACTACGGCTCCGAGGAGGCCCGGAACGAGGCGGGTTACGACCCTCCGGTCCCCTACGGGACGGTGGTGCTGTCGGCGGGCGAGGAGCGGGCTCTCCCCGCCCTGTCGAGAGTCCGCGACACGGTGGAGAAACATGTCGAGACGACGGCACGCGCCGATCTGGCCCGTCCGGTGCCGGAAGAGAAGATCTGCGAGTGGTGGGAGGGTGCCACACCCGGATGCGGCCTGGTGCGTGTCCTGATCCCGGTGGAGAACCAGTGCGGGGAAGAGGAGAGGTTCGCGGAAAACCGGGCCCCGCTTCCGTGGCGGTGCACGGGGTCGGACGGCTATCGGACCTCGCTCGGGGAGGAAGTCGTGATCGGCGGGCCGGAGGTGCTCCGAGCCCTCGGCCTGGACGACCACCGGGCCTCCGAGGCGCTGGAGCAGGGGAAGGCCGTTGTCCTGAACCCGAGGGCCCTGTGGACCGACACCCCCGGCACGGAGCCCGCCGACGGGACCGTCGGTGAGGTGACCGTGGGCCTCAGCACCGCCGAGACCATCCGGGCCGAGGACGAGGCGCGGTACGCGTACCGGGAGGCGGAGGAGTCGGGGTCCGTCACCGGGGCCGTTCCCGCCTCCCACACCGTGTCCGTTCCCGGCCACGGGCAGGCGGTGGCCCTGGAGGACTGGATGAGCTGGGGGCCGATCCTCCCGTCGGATCGGATGGAACGTTTTCCCGCCGTGTACGTGGATCCCGGCAAGGACGCGGTCGGAACGTTCTCCCGGCTCGCCGTGCTCATACCACCGGCGACGGCGGAGGCGGCCGGCCTGCCGACGGTCGATTACGCCACCCTCTGGAGCACGAGCGCGCCGCCCACGGGCGCCGGGTGGCAGGCGGTGGAGGAGGTCCTTCGGGGCATTCCCCACGGGCCGCAGGCCTCCGTCGAGCGGGGGTACATCGGGGACACCGACATCATCCTGCTGGTCATCGCCCTGTTCGCCGGTGTGGTGACCGTGGGAGCGGCCGGGATCGCGACCGGTCTCGCCAGGGCCGACTCGGAGGCCGACCTGGCCACCCTGGCCGCTGTCGGGGCCCCGCCCCGGGTCCGCCGCACCCTGATGGGCATGCAGTGTGCCGTCATCGCGGGCATGGGGGTGGTGCTGGGGTCGCTCTCGGGCCTGGTGCCCGGTATCGCCCTGGTGGTGGCGGAGCACAGCAACCGACTGGCGATGTGGGAGCAGAACGCCCTCGGCGGGGGTACGGACGCCCCGGAGTTGTTCGTCGTACCGCCCCTCGGCCTGTTGGGGCTGATGATCGTCGGTCTGCCCTTGCTGGCCTGGGTGTTGGCCGCTCTGCTGACGCGTTCGGGCACGGGGCTCGTCCGTCGTGCGGAGTGATCGGCGTGCATGATGGAACCATGACGCAGCCGAGGAATGAACCGCCGAAGGAGAGCCCGCAGGTCCTGGTCGTGGGGCCGGACGGAATGGCGCTCGGCAGCGCCGGTCCGCGGGCGAACGCCGAGGGTGAGCGCGGGGAGAACGCCGAGACCCCGGTGACGGAAATGGTCGAGCAGCCGGCCAAGGTGATGCGGATCGGCAGCATGATCAAGCAGCTCTTGGAGGAGGTGAAGGCGGCGCCGCTGGACGAGGCCAGCCGGGCGCGGTTGAAGGAGATCCACTCCAGTTCGGTCAAGGAGTTGGAGGAGGGCCTGGCGCCGGAGCTGGTCGCCGAGTTGGAGCGGTTGTCCCTGCCGTTCACCAACGACCAGTTGCCCACGGACGCGGAGCTGCGCATCGCGCAGGCCCAGTTGGTGGGTTGGTTGGAGGGGCTGTTCCACGGCATCCAGACCGCGTTGTTCGCGCAGCAGATGGCGGCCCGGGCGCAGCTGGAGCAGATGCGTCGGGCGCTGCCCGCCGGGCTCGGCGCGGATGACCACGGTGGTGAGGGGCGCGGGGACGTCCGTTCCGGCCCCTACCTCTGAGCCCTTCCCGCTCCCGGGCCTCTCCGGGAGCCCGGGAGCCCCGACCCGGGGCGGGCGCCCCGACCCCGACTTCCGGGGGTGGCCGGCACGGGGGTCCGGCCGTCCCCGGAATTCCCCTCGCCCCGTCCGGGGCGAGGGCGGGCGGATCCCCGGGATCCGTCGCGCCGCCCGGAGCCCGGCGCCCTCACCGGTCGCCGTCCGCCCGGTCGCCCGCACGGGGCGCCGACACCCGTGACGGGTCCCGCCGAGCCCACCGCGGGTCCCACGAGCGGCGCCCCGCCGCCCGGTCGGTGGACCGGGCGGCGGGGCGCGGTGTCGCTCGTGGGAGGCCCGCCGTGCCCGCCCGGAAGCGGACGGGCACGGATGGGGCCGGGGGTCAGGTCCAGGAGATCAGCCGCTGCGGGTGCTCCAGCACCGCCGCGGTGTCCGCCAGGACCTTCGAGCCGAGTTCGCCGTCCACGAAGCGGTGGTCGAAGGACATCGCCAGCGTGGTGACCTGGCGTGGCTTGACCTTGCCCTTGTGGACCCAGGGCTGCGGCTTGATGGTGCCGACCGCCAGGATCGCGGACTCGCCGGGGTTGAGGATCGGCGTGCCGGTGTCCACGCCGAAGACCCCGATGTTGGTGATGGTCACCGTGCCGCCCTGCATGTCACCGGGGGAGGTACGCCCCTCCCGTGCGGTGGTCACCAGGTCGGTCAGGGCCCGGGACAGCTCGGGAAGGGTCTTGGTGCCGGCGTCCTTGATGTTGGGCACCAGCAGCCCGCGCGGCGTGGCCGCCGCGATCCCGAGGTTGACGTAGTCCTTGAGCACGATCTCCTGGCGCTCCTCGTCCCAGGAGGCGTTGATCTCCGGGTTCCGACGGATCGCGACCAGGAACGCCCGGGCCACCATGAGCAGCGGGTTGATGCGCAGCCCCTCCAGCGAGGGGTCCTTGCGCAGCTTCTCCACCAGCTTCATCGTGCGCGTCACGTCGACGGTGACGAACTCGGTGACGTGCGGGGCGGTGAAGGCGCTGGAGACCATCGCCTTGGCGGTGGCCTTGCGCACCCCCTTGATCGGCACCCGGCGTTCGCGGATCAGCTCCATCGACTGGGGCTCCACCACCGGGGCCCCGGTCCGACCGCGTTCCTCGGTCCCACCGACGATCTCCGCCGGTCCCGTTTCCGGGCCGGGCGGCGCGACGGGGGCGGGGGTGGTGTCCGCGGGCCCTCCGGCCCGCCCGGCACCCGCCGGGGCGGCGGCGCGCTCGGCGTACGCGCGCACGTCCTCGCGCGTGATGATGCCGTCGGCACCGCTCGGGGTGACCTCGGTCAGGTCGATGCCCAGGTCGCGGGCGAGCTTGCGGACCGGGGGCTTGGCCAGCGGGCGGCCGGCCACCGCGGTGTCGGCGGTGACCGGTCCGGGTCCGGCGGTCGGCCCGCTGACGGGCTCCGCCACCGGTTCCGTCACGGTCTCCACCGCCGGAGCGGTCCCGTTCGCGGCGGCCCGTCCGGCCCCCTTGCGGGGGCGGCGCCGGGTGGCGCCGGAGGAAACGCCGTACCCCACCAGGACGGGCTCGCGGGTCTCCTTGGTCGCGGGCCCGCCGGCACCGGAGTCCCCGGTGCCCGGGGCGGGTGCCCCCGGCGAGGTGCCCGCGTCCACCGGCACGGCGGTCGCCGCACCGGTGTCCCCGGCCGCCGCGCCCGGCCCGGTCGCCGCCGGCGGTGCGGCGGGCCCGGCCGACGGGTCGGTGTCCACGCTGATGATGGCGGTACCCACGTCCACCGTGGTGCCCTCGTCGAACAGCAGCTCCGCCACCACCCCGTCGTACGGGATGGGCAGCTCCACGGCGGCCTTGGCGGTTTCCACCTCCACCACGACCTGCCCGTCGGTGACCGTGTCCCCGGGCTTCACCAGCCAGCTGAGGATCTCGGCCTCGGTCAGTCCCTCGCCCACATCGGGCATCCGGAACTCGCGGAATCGCTCCGCGGCGTTCGTCGTCACGACTTCCCTCACCCCTCTCAGAACGCCAGCACGCGGTCGATGCCGTCCAGGACCCGGTCGAGCCCGGGCAGGTACTCCTCCTCCAGACGCGCCGGCGGGTAGGGGGCGTGGAAGCCCCCGACCCGCAGCACCGGCGCCTCCAGATGGTAGAAGCAGCGCTCCGTGATGCGGGCGGCGATCTCCGCGCCCGCGCCGAAGAACACGGGCGCCTCGTGGACGACCACCAGCCGGCCGGTGCGCTCCACCGACGCCTGCAGGGTGTCGAAGTCCATGGGGGAGATGGACCGCAGGTCCACCACCTCCACCGAACGGTCCTCCTCCGCCATCGCCTCGGCGGCGCGCAGCGCCGTGCGCACGGTCGGGCCGTAGGCGGCGAGGGTGAGGTCGGTGCCCTCCCGCAGCACCCGGGCCCGGTGCAGGGGCTCGGCGTCGATGCCCTCGCCGTCGACGCCCTCTGTGGTGACCTCGCCCTTGTCCCAGTAGCGGGACTTGGGCTCGAAGAAGATCACCGGGTCGTCGCAGTCGATGGACTGCCGGAGCATCCGGTAGGCGTCGTCCGGTGTGGAGGGGGTGACGATCTTCAGGCCGGCGACGTGCGCGAAGAGCGCCTCGGGGGACTCGCTGTGGTGCTCCACGGCGCCGATGCCGCCCGCGTAGGGGATGCGGATGACGACCGGCAGCTTCACGGTGCCCAGGGCACGGGCGTGCATCTTCGCGAGTTGGGTGACGATCTGGTCGTAGGCGGGGAAGACGAAACCGTCGAACTGGATCTCGCACACCGGCCGGTAACCGCGCAGGGCGAGGCCGATGGCGGTGCCGATGATGCCGGACTCGGCGAGCGGGGTGTCGATGACCCGCTCCTCGCCGAAGTCCTTCTGCAGGCCGTCGGTGATGCGGAAGACACCGCCGAGCTTGCCGACGTCCTCCCCCATGATCAGGACCTTGGGGTCGGCCTCCATGGCGTGGCGCAGCGAGGTGTTCAGCGCCTTCGCCATCGGCATGGTGCGGGTGTCGGTGGTCGCCATGTCAGTTGCCCTCCCCGTGGGTGTCCTCGAAGGAGGCCAGGTAGGCGGCGAACTGCGCCCGCTCCTCGTCGACCAGTGCGTGCCCGTCGGCGTAGACGTTCTCGAAGATGGCCATGGTGTCGGGGTCCGGCATGGTGCGGATGGCCTCCCGGACGCGGCGACCCAGCGCGTCGCTCTCCTCCTCGACGGCGGCGAGGGCGTCGGCGTCCATCAGCCCCTCGCGCTCGAGGTGGGTGCGCAGGCGCAGCAGGGGGTCGCGGGACTCCCAGGCGCGGCGCTCCTCGTCGGAGCGGTAGCGGGTGGGGTCGTCGGAGGTGGTGTGGGCGCCCATCCGGTAGGTGAACGCCTCGATGAGCATGGGGCCCCCGCCGGTGCGGGCGCGTTCGACGGCGGCGCGGGTGACGGCGAGGACCGCCAGCACGTCGTTGCCGTCCACGCGGACGCCCGGGAAGCCGTAGCCCGCGGCGCGCCGGTACAGCGGGACGCGGGTCTGCTTCTCGGTGGGTTCGGAGATGGCCCACTGGTTGTTCTGGCAGAAGAAGACCACCGGCGCGTTGTACACGGCCGAGTAGGTGAACGCCTCGGCCACGTCGCCCTGGCTGGAGGCCCCGTCACCGAAGTAGGCGACGACCGCCGACTCGGCGCCGTCCTTGGCCACGCCCATGGCGTAGCCGGTGGCGTGCAGGGTCTGGGAGCCGATGACGATGGTGTACAGGTGGAAGTTGTTGCCGTTGGGGTCCCAGCCGCCGTTGTTCACGCCCCGGAACATGCCGAGGAGCTGGGCGGGGTCCACGCCCCGGCACCAGGCGACGCCGTGCTCGCGGTAGGTGGGGAAGACGTAGTCGTCGTCCCGCAGCGCGCGGGCGGAGCCGATCTGGGCGGCCTCCTGGCCGAGGAGCGAGGGCCACAGGCCCAGTTCGCCCTGGCGCTGGAGGGAGGTGGCCTCGGCGTCGAAGCGGCGGGTGAGCACCATGTCGCGGTACAGGCCGCGCAGCTCGTCGGCGTCGAGGTCGATGGTGTAGTCGGGGTGCTCGACGCGTTCCCCCTCGGGGGTCAGCAGTTGCACCATGTCGGGGCCGCCGAACTCGTCGCGGTGCTCCGGGGTGCCGGGGTTCCCGGCCTTTCCGGACGTCGACGCCTTCGGGGCGCCGCCCCGACCGGAGGCGGCCTTCTTCGCGGCACCCTTCCGCGTACCGGCACCACTCGCGGTGGCTTTCCTGCCGGTGTTTCGCCTGGTCGGCCCGGTGTCCTTCCTTTCGGCGGTCTGCTCGGTGGAACCGTCGGTTCCTCCACCGCCGTCTCGTGGCCGGCTGCGCGCGGCAGTGCTCTCCACGGTCACGTGTGCTCCTCCGTCGGTCCGGCCCCCGGGGTCCACCGGGTACCAGGGCGGCTCGCCCGGTGCCGTGCGGCGCACGGGGTGGGTGCGGCGCGGACGGCCCGAGCGTGACAGGTGTCCCGTTCGACGGCCCGCTTGACAACACCGTACCCAGTGTTCCGGGGAACCGTTAAACGTCCCTGACCTGCGGATTTACCTGGATGACCAAGTATTTTCCGCCGGGCCGGGAACGACACTGGTCACAGCCTTGCGAGTCGCGGAGGGACTTTCCCGCACGGTAACGCGACCAACGGGGTTACGGGAAGAGCGGGGGCGGGTTGGCGCACGGGTCGGTGTGCGGGTCGGCACGGCGAGCGGCGCTGTGTGACACTGACACAGTGCGCAAAGAAGGCGAAAACGGAACAATCACCGTATTCCTCGTCGACGATCACGAGGTGGTCCGGCGCGGCGTGCACGAGATGCTGTCGCTCGAGGAGGACATCGAGGTGGTCGGCGAGGCCGGGACGGCGGCCGACGCGCTGGCCCGTATCCCCGCCGCCCGGCCGGACGTCGCGGTCCTGGACGTGCGCCTGCCCGACGGCAGCGGGGTGGAGGTCTGCCGCGAGATCCGATCCCGCGACGAGGGCATCCAGTGCCTGATGCTGACCTCCTACGCCGACGACGAGGCGTTGTTCGACGCCATCATGGCCGGCGCCTCGGGCTACGTCCTCAAGGCGATCCGCGGCTCGGAACTGCTGTCGGCGGTGCGGGACGTGGCGGCGGGCAAGTCGCTGCTGGACCCGGTGGCGACCCAGCGGGTGCTGGAGCGGCTCCGCGACGGCGGCGCGGCCCGGGGGGACGAGCGGCTGGGCCGGCTCACCGAGCAGGAGCGCCGCATCCTGGACCTCATCGGTGAGGGGCTGACCAACCGCGCGATCGGCGAACGCCTGCACCTGGCGGAGAAGACCATCAAGAACTACGTCTCCAGCCTGCTGGCCAAGCTGGGGATGGAGCGGCGTTCGCAGGCCGCCGCGTACGTGGCGCGCCTGCAGGCCGAGCAGGGGCGGCCGGGCGGCGACTGAGGCCGTCGCGGCCCCCGGGCCCCCGGCTCCGGGCCCGCCGCGGCACCGCCCCCGGTTCCGCGGTTTCCGTTGTCGTCAATCACCCGCGTTGTCGCCGATCGGTGGTTTCGGGCCCGGGGTCCCTCCCGGAGCCCCGTCCCCGGGGACCAATGGCCGCGTGCCGGGGACCTTTCCCGCTCCCGACGCGCGCGGTCGGCCGGGCAGGCTGGGCCCATGCCCGTCCCCTCCCCTCCCGACCCCGGCACGCCCGGGG
>NZ_VKHS01001139.1 GCF_014141525.1 Streptomyces calidiresistens | reverse complement strand
CGTGAGAGGTGTATCAGGGACAGGACCCGGCGGTGGCCTCCGCCGGCGGGGCGGCGGACGCCGCGGTCGGGGGCGAGGATCTCGGGGCGCTGCCCGGTTTCATGCGCCTGTTGGACGAGACCGCGCTGCTGTCGATGGCCCGGACGCTGGACCGCGCCCGCCTGTTCCGCGACGGCGCCTCCCACACCGCCGAGGAGGTGGTGGCCGTGCTGGAGGCGCGCCCGCGCCACGCCTGGATCGTGCGGCGGTGGCTCGACACCCTGACGATCGAGGGGAGACTGCGCCGGGACCCGGGCACGGGGCGTTTCCACGACCTCGTCGTTCCCGACCGGGTGGAGGTGGCCCGATCCCGCCGGACGGTGGAGGAGGGCAGCCGGGGGTTGGGCTACCCCCCGGCGATGACGCGCTTCTTCCTGGCCTCGGCCGAGCGGCTCCCCCTGCTGCTGAGGGATCGGGTGGCGTTGCAGGAACTCCTCTTCCCCGAGGGGGACTCCGCGACCGCCCGGGGCAACTATCGCGACAGCGCCCCCAGCCGGTGGGCCAATATTGCCGCCGCGGAGTTGGTGGCGGGGGAGGGCCGGCGGCGTGCCGGTCGACCCCTGCGGGTGCTGGAGGTCGGGGCCGGGGTCGGCGGAACCACCGGCACCGTCCTCGACGCGCTGGCCGGGACGCCGGTCGACTACCTGTTCACCGACGTCTCCCGTTACTTCCTCACCGAGGGGCGGGCACAGTTCGGGGAACGACTGCGCTACGGCCTCCTGGACATCGACGCCGACCCGACGGCCCAGGGCCTGGCGAACGGCTCCCTGGACGTGGTGGTGGCGGCGAACGTCCTGCACAACGCCCGGCACGTGGGGCGCGCCCTGGCCGCCCTGCGCGAACTGCTGGCCCCCGACGGACTCCTGGTGCTGGTCGAGTCCTGCGCGGAACACCACCAGGCGCTCACCTCCATGTACTTCCTGATGTCGGCCCGCCCGACGGAACGCACCTGGTTCACCGACCTCCGCGCCGGGGAGGACCGGGTCTTCCTCACCGGTCCGGAGTGGGCCGGGGAGCTGGACGCGGCCGGCTTCGACCCGCTGCCGGTTCTCCCGGACGCCGACCACCCCCTGGCCCGGGCGGCCGGACAACGGGTCGTCGCGGGCCGGGTCCGCCCCGGGGCCCGGCGCCCCGACCCCGGGGCGATCGCCGCCGTGCTCGCCCCGGTGATGGGCGCGGACCTTCCCGAACGGGTCCACGCCGTCGACCGCCTCCCCGCCGACACCCACCCCCGCACCCCATCGAACGGAGACCTCC
>NZ_VKHS01001138.1 GCF_014141525.1 Streptomyces calidiresistens | reverse complement strand
CGACGACGACCTCGCCGAACTGCTGCGCTCCTTCTGGACCCCCGTCGGTCCTCCGCCGCTCCCTCCCGGGTCGCCCCCACCGAGGGCGGGGGCGGGGGGCCGCGCACCCTCGCCGACGAGCTGCGCGCCCTCCCGGACTCCGCGCTCGTGGAGCTGCTGCGCCTGCGGCCCGACCTGCTCTCCCCGCTCCCCGGCGACCTGACCCGACTCGCCTCCCGGGCCGGGGAGCGACTGTCGGTGCTGCGCGCGGTGGACCGGCTGGACACCCTCGCGCTGCGCACCGCCGAGGCCCTGGCCATCGCCCCGCAGCCGTGCTCCCGGGCCGAACTGGCGGCCCTCCTGCCCGCCGCCGGACCCCGTCTGGACGACGCCCTGGCCGCGCTGCGGACCCGGGCCCTGCTGTGGGGCGGGGACGACGCCCTGCGCCTGGTGCGCACCGCCCGCGAGCTGCTCGCACCCGCCCCGCAGCGCCCCGGCACCACCGGCCTGGGACCGACCCTCTCCGAGGCCACGGCCGGCATGTCGCCGCGCCGGATGCAGGAGCTGCTGGTCGGCGCCGGCCTGCCGCCCACCGGCGATCCGGTGAGCGCCCTGACCGCGCTCACCGCCCTGTTCACCGACCCGGAACGCCTGAAAGCCCTGCTCGACCGGCTGCCGGGCGACGCGCGGACGGTGCCGGAGCGCCTGATGTGGGGCCCGCCGTACGGCACGGTCCCCGCGCAGGCCCCCCTCCCGGCCGCCGTGCGGGCCCTGCTGGAGGCCGGCGTCCTGGTGCGGGTCTCGCCGGGCACCGTGGTGCTTCCCCGCGAGGTGGCGCTGACCCTGCGCGGCGGACGCGCGCACCGGGCGCTGCTGCCCGACCCGCCCCGTGTCGAGCTGCGCGCCGAGCACGCCCCCGAGCGGGTGAACGCCATGGCGGCGGGTCAGGCGTACGCGGCGGTCACCGCCGTCGAGGAACTGGCGGCGCTGTGGGAGCGTGAGCCCCCCGCCGTGCTGCGGGCCGGGGGCCTGGGCGTGCGCGACCTCAAGCGCACGGCCGTGGCGCTGGACGTCCCCGAGCCCGAGGCGGCGTTCCGGATCGAGGTGGCGCACGCCGCCGGGTTGATCGCCGCCGACGGCGAGCCGGACGAGCGGTTCGCCCCGACCCCGGCGTACGACGAGTGGAGCGGGCTGCCGCCGGCCGAGCGGTGGGGACGGTTGGTGTCCGCGTGGCTGGTGGGCAGCCGGGTGGCGGCGCTGATCGGGGAGCGCGACACCACCCCCGTGCCGCCGGGCGGGGCCCGGGGGCGCCGCACCGG
>NZ_VKHS01001137.1 GCF_014141525.1 Streptomyces calidiresistens | reverse complement strand
CCCCCGCCCCACCCGGTCGCCGCGCCCGCGCGATGGCCGTGGCGCAGCGCATCGGCCGCAGCCTGATGCTGCCGGTCGCCACCCTGCCCGCCGCCGCCCTGCTGGTGCGGTTCGGCGCCGACGACATGCTGGGCAGCGACGCGCTGCCGGATCCGGTCAACCGGATCGCCGAGTTCATGGCCGCCGGGGGCGGCGCCCTGCTGGACAACATGGCGCTGCTGTTCGCGGTGGGCATCGCGATCGGCTTCGCCCGCAAGTCCGACGGGTCCACCGCGCTGGCGGCTGTGGTCGGCTACCTGGTCTTCGACAACGTCATCGCCACCTTCCACGACTCCAACACCGACGCGCCGGTCTCGGCCGGGGTGCTGGGCGGCGTGATCATGGGCATCACCGTCGCCCTGCTCTACCAGCGCTTCCACCGCACCCGCCTGCCGGACTTCCTCGGCTTCTTCGGCGGGCGCCGCCTGGTGCCGATCATCTCCGCCTTCGCCGGCCTGGGGCTGGGCATCGTCGTGGGGTACCTGTGGCCGGTGCTGGGCAGCGGGCTGTTCCACTTCAGCGAGTGGCTGGTGGGCTCGGGCGCGGTCGGGGCCGGCATCTTCGGCGCGCTGAACCGGGCGCTGATCCCGGTGGGGATGCACCACCTGCTGAACTCCTTCCCCTGGTTCCAGGCCGGTTCGTACACCCGGGACGACGGGACCGTGGTGACCGGTGACATCGCGCGGTTCCTGGCCGGGGACCCGACCGCCGGTCAGTTCATGACGGGCTTCTTCCCGATCATGATGTTCGCGCTGCCGGCGGCCTGTCTGGCGATGTACCACTGCGCGCGGCCCGAGCGGCGCAAGATGGTCGGCGGCATGATGGTCTCCATCGCGCTGACCGCCTTCGTCACCGGCGTCACCGAGCCGATCGAGTTCACCTTCATGTTCATCGCACCGGTGCTGTACGCGATCCACGCCGTGCTGACCGGCATCGCGCTCGCGCTGACCTGGGCGCTGGGGATGCGCGGCGGCTTCGGGTTCTCCGCCGGCGCGATCGACTACACGCTGAACTTCGGCATCGCCTCCAACCCGTTGGGCCTCGCCCTGGTCGGGTTGTGCTTCGCGGTGGTGTACTACGCCGTCTTCCGGTTCGCGATCATCCGGTTCGACCTGCCGACGCCGGGCCGCGAGCCCGACGAGGAGGACGACCTCGCCGTGCCGGCGGAACCGGGCCGCAAGCGCTCGGCCGCTCGCCGGAAGGACGTGGGGACCGAGGGGACCCTGTCTCTTGTACAGATCTGACGCTGCCGACTGGCT
>NZ_VKHS01001136.1 GCF_014141525.1 Streptomyces calidiresistens | reverse complement strand
CCGCTTCCCCGCCCCCGGGGGGAACCGTCCCGGTGGTCGCCGGCGTCCCTGTCCTCGCCCGACCCTGTTCCCGCTCGTTCTCCGGGATCTCCGGGGACTGACCCGCCACCCGCGCCTCCTCGCTCTCGTGCACCGGTCACCGACCGGATCACTGCCGCTATCAGTGTGCCGCTTCCTGTGCACCGTGGCGCACAGCCTCCCCCATGGCGGAAAGTCGCGGTCTACCCGCATGGACGACAACGACATATCCGCGAGTTGCATCACAAAACGACCACGCACCCTCGACAGAACATTGTGAGAGGCGTCACCCTGTCTTTCATCCACGCGGGGAGGCATGGATGAGCAGGAGTCGTAGAAGCATTCCGGAGGAGTTGCTGCTGCTCGCTCTGGACCCGACCACGGGTACCACAGCACAGCCGCAGTCGCTCGACCTCGGCCTGGCCGGGGCCCAGCTCGTCGAGCTGGCTCTCGCGGGGCGCATCGCCCCGAACGGAGACCGTATCGCCGTGGTACTCGCACGGCCCACCGGTGATCCGACCCTGGACACCGCCCTGGAGTTGCTGCGCAGGCGCGGCGCTCCGGTGCGCGCGGTCCACTGGGTCGGAGGCCCCCGGCTGGGCCTGCGGCAGACCTACCTGTCCCATCTGGAACGCTGCGGCATGGTGCACGCGGTGGAGAACCAGATGTGCGGTGTGCTGCCGACGACGCGGTACCAGGCGACCGACACGGAGGTCAGCCGGGAGATCAGGGCCCGCCTCGACGGTGCCATCCGCACCGGGACCCCACCGGACGCCAGAACGGCCGCCCTGGCCGCCCTGGCGCACGCCGTGGGACTGGGCAAGCACCTGTACCCGGGCAACGAGGGGCGGTCCTCCCGCTCCCGGTTGCGGGACCTGATCCGCCACGACCCGATGGGTGGGCTCGTCGCCCACGCCGTCATGGACGTGCAGAACGGTGTCGCGGGTCAGGCACGTCGACCCGCACCGGCGGTGCGGGGCCGACGGCCGGCCGTACCGACGCCGGCCCGGGGCGGTCAGCAGGTGCCGGACCAGACCCGACGGAGGGAGCCGGCCAGGGTGCCCGCCCGGCCATCCCTCTCATCGCGTTAGCACCGGTCGGTGACCGGCCCGCGCCCCGACGGGGCCCGGGTCGGTCCGACCGGTGCCGCAATCCCACCGGGAGCCGCCGGTGCGGGGTGCGGGTGCGGGCGTCGTCGCCGAGTGCGACGGCGGCCGTCCCGCACCCCGCACCCGTTTTCGGACATCCGTACGGGAGGGGGTCGGTCCGGCTCCCCCACCC
>NZ_VKHS01001135.1 GCF_014141525.1 Streptomyces calidiresistens | reverse complement strand
CGCCGGTGACTCACCCGTCGGTCGGATCCGCGGCGTGCGGGGAGTCCGTCGCCGTGTCCAGCAGCGGTGCCAACGTCTCCCAGTTGGCGCGTGTGGCGGCCACCGCCCCCTCCGTGTCCCCGGCCCCGCACCGCTCGACGACGAGGTCGTGCTGCGCGACCGACTCCCGGCCCGCGAGGGAGGAGAAACGCAGCCGCTCCCATCGCCGCAGGAGCGGGGTGAACTGCTCCAGGACCGCCCGCACGGCGTCGTTCCCGCAGACGGTGACGGGAACACCGTGGAACGCGTCGTCGGCGGCGATCGCGCCCTCCACGTCGCCGACCCGCAGGGCCGACGCGAAGCGGGAGTTGGCCTCCCGCATGGCGGTCAGGTCCCCGGCGGAGAGCAGCGGAACGGCCTCGCGCACCGCCAGTTCGTGCATCGCCGAGACCACCGAGCGGGCATGCCGGGCGGCGCGCGTGTCCAAGGGGCTGACCATGGTCCACCGGCCGGGGCGGGTCCGCACCAGACCGGCCTGTTCCAACCGGGCCAGGGCCTCGCGCACCGGGGTGCGGCTGATGCCCAACCACTCCGCGAGTTCCGCGTCGTTCAGCCGCTCGCCGGGGGCGAGGGTGCCGTCGACGATCGCGTCCCGGATCGCCCGGTGGGCGTTCTCCCGCAGCAGGGATCTGGGAACGAGCCCGCGGCTCCGTGGTACCGGCATGCAATATATTGCATGCCGGCGGGGAAGCCCTGTCAAGGGCCGGCCGCCGCCCGCTGCGGGGGAGCGGCGGACCCCGGCCCGCCGGATCGGCCGACCCGGCGGGCCGCGCTCAGGGGGAGAAGCAGCGGGGTTCGGGGGAGTCGGCGGTGCGCAGACAGGCCTCCACGTCCTCGGTCGTACCGCCCACCATCGGGGTGTAGATGTACCCCTCGGCGTCCCAACGGTCCCGGATGGTCGTCTCCTGCGCGCCCTCCTCGGGGGAGCGGATCTCCACCCGGTCACCCACCGACCCCAGCCAGATCCTCGCCCACGCCGCCTCGCACCCCCGACTCCACCGGATCTCCATGCGCGCCCCGCCGGGAAAACGGTGGCCTGCGACGGTCAACGGCTCGTGAACGGGAAGGGTGCAGCCCTGCGACTCGGGATCCTTGCCCGTGCACCCCGGCCCCACGCAGCCGGGCGGCGGCGGCTCGGCCTCCCCCCGTGAGGTGCCCCCCGGCGGCAGCAGCGCCAGCGTCACGATCAACCCCGCGTAGGCGAGCGCCCCGGGAGCCACCAGGGCCCAGCGCCGGCGGCGCAGCCGGGCCCGGGCCTCCCGCCCAC
>NZ_VKHS01001134.1 GCF_014141525.1 Streptomyces calidiresistens | reverse complement strand
GGGTCGGAACGGGTGATCGGCGGGAGGCGGGCGGGCCGCACGGGCCGGACGGCGCGCGGGTGACGGGGGAGGCGAACGCGCCGCACGGGAGGACGCCCCGGCCCGCCGGGGAACCGGCGGGCCGGGGCGTCGGGCGTCGGGGCGTCGGAATCAGAAGAGGACGCGGCTGAGCGCGCTCCGCGCCGAGATCACCCTGGGGTCGTCGGGGCCGACCACCTCGAACAGTTCCAACAGACGCACCCGGGCGGTGGTCCGGTCCTCCCCGGACGACCGCCGGACGGTGTCCACCAGGCGGGCGAAGGCGTCCTCGACGTGGCCGCCGGCCAGGTCCAGGTCCGCGACGGCCAACTGCGCCTCCACGTTCGCCGGGTCGTCCGCGGCCTTCTTCCGGGCCTCCCGGCCGTCACCCAGCTCCTGGACGCGGTACAGGAGTTGGGCCTGCCCCAGCCCGAGGCGGGCCTCGGTGTTGCCCGGGTCGTCGGACAGGACGTTCTCGTAGGCGCGGATGGCCCCGCCGAGATCACCGGTGTCCAGCGCCTCGTGCGCGGCGGCGAGGGCGGGGTCCGAGGGCGGCTCGGGCACCATCGCCGGCTCCCCCTCGGCGGCGGGATCCACCGGCGTGCCGGTGATCCCGAAGCGCTGCTCGGCGGCGAGGATGAGCTGGTCCAGCACCTGCCGGATCTGCGCCTCGGGCGCGGCCCCCTGGAACAACGGCAGCGCCTGGCCGGCGATCACCGCGAACACCGCGGGGATGCCCTGGACCCCGAACTGCTGGAACAGCATCTGGTTGCGGTCGACGTCGATCTTCGCCAGCACGAAGCGACCGGCGTACTCCCGGGCCAGGTTCTCCAGGATCGGACCCAGCTGCTTGCACGGCTGGCACCAGTCGGCCCAGAAGTCGATGACCACGGGCACCTCGGCGCTGCGCTGCAGCACCTCCCGCTCGAAATCCGCCTCATCGACATCGATCACCAGGGAGACGGCCCCGGCGGGGGCTCCCTCCCCGGCCGGTTCGGCCGCGCGCCTGGCGCGGGCCTCCTCGGCCTTCTGCTTGGCCTCGGCCGCCGCCTTGACCGCGGAGAGATCGACGGCACCGCTCATCGACATGTTGCGTGGCTGCATGGGAACAGTCTCCCCCCTTCGTCGCCCGATCGGACACGCGCACCGGCGACACCCGGCGACGGGTTCCCCCGGGACGGCGCGGCGGGCTCCCGGGGCCCCACCCCGGGGCCGGGTCCGGGGGTCCGGGACCGATCGGGCCGGACGGTGTGGCGAACGCCACATCCCCGGTTCCCGCTTCCCCGCCCC
>NZ_VKHS01001133.1 GCF_014141525.1 Streptomyces calidiresistens | reverse complement strand
GCCCCGGCCCGCCCCCGACCCCGGCCCCGGAGTCCGCATGCTGCTCGACACCTTCGGTCGTGTCGCCACCGATCTGCGCGTCTCGTTGACCGACCGGTGCAATCTGCGCTGCACCTACTGCATGCCGGAGGAGGGTTTGGACTGGCTGGCCAAACCCGACCTGCTCACCGACGACGAGATCGTGCGCCTGATCCGGATCGCGGTCGAGCACCTCGGTGTCACCGAGGTGCGGTTCACCGGCGGGGAACCGCTGTTGCGTCCCGGCCTGACCGGGATCGTGGCCCGGTGCGCGGAACTGCGACCGCGTCCCCGGATGTCCCTGACCACCAACGGCATCGGCCTGGAGCGCACGGCCGGCGCCCTGCGCGACGCCGGGCTGGACCGGGTCAACGTCTCCCTGGACACCCTGGATCCGGAGGTCTTCGCCCGCCTGACCCGGCGTCGCCGACACGCGGACGTGCTCCGCGGCCTGGCCGCCGCCCGGGAGGCGGGGTTGGAACCGGTCAAGGTCAACGCGGTGCTCATGGCGGGGCTGAACGCCGACGAGGCGCCCGACCTGCTGGCCTGGGCGATGGCCGAGGGATACGAACTGCGCTTCATCGAACAGATGCCCCTGGATGCCCAGCACGGCTGGCGCCGCTCGGGGATGATCACGGCCGGGGACATCCTGACGGCGCTGCGCGCCCGCTTCCGGCTGGAGCCCGAGCCCGACGCGGCGCGCGGGGCGGCCCCGGCGGAACGGTGGGTGGTCGACGGCGGTCCGCACCGGGTGGGGATCATCGCCTCCGTCACCCGCCCGTTCTGCCGGGCCTGCGACCGCACCCGGCTGACCGCCGACGGGCAGGTGCGGACCTGCCTCTTCGCCCGGGAGGAGACCGATCTGCGCTCCGCGCTGCGCTCGGGCGCCGACGACGGGGAAGTGGCGGAACTGTGGCGGCGGGCCACGCTGGGCAAGAAGGCCGGATCGGGGCTCGACGACCCCGGCTTCGAGCAGCCGGGACGTCCCATGTCGGCGATCGGGGGCTGAGCGGCGACCCCGGGGGCGGTCTCAGGAACCCGACGCCGTGCCGTCCCCGGGGGCCTCGTGTTCCTCCCGCCACTCCGCCAGCGGCACCGTCTCCCGCAGGAAGCCCCGCATCCCCAGGAAGTTCGACAGGTGCTCGCGGTGCTCCTCGCAGGTCACCCAGGTCTTGCGCCGCTCCGGGGTGTGCAGCTTGGGGTTGTTCCAGGCGAGGACGAGGGTCGCGGGGGCCCGGCAGCCCTTGGCGGAGCAGATGATCTCGGGTCCGCCGTCGGGCGGGGTGGGGAG
>NZ_VKHS01001132.1 GCF_014141525.1 Streptomyces calidiresistens | reverse complement strand
GGTCGGGGCGGGGGCGGTCACCGGAAGCGGTCCGGGTGGAGTTGTCGGGCCAGGGACTCCACGCCGTCCGGCACCCGGACGCCCAGTACGGTCGAGGACAGCGGCAGCACCGCGAAGCGCTCCTCGCGGATCGCGGGGACGTCCCTCAGGGCCGGGTTGTCCAGCAGGAACCGCTTCTTGTCCTCCACCGGCCGGTCGCCGTAGTCGTAGATCACGACGACCTCGGGTGCCCGCTCGGCGACCTGCTCGAAGGAGACGTCGCCGAAGGCCTTGTCGAGGTCGGCGAAGAGGTTCGTGCCGCCGGCACGGTTGATCATCTCGTTGCCGATGCCGCCGCCGCCGGCGGTGAAGGCGGTGGTGTCGCCGCTGTCGTAGACGAAGACGTCGACCGGCTCCACGCCCTCCAGCCGCTCGGCCACCTCGTCCAACACGCCGTGCAGCCGCTCCAGTTCCTCCTCGGCGCGCTCGGGTACGCCGAAGATCCGGGCGATGTCCCGCACCTCCCGGTCCATCAGGTCGATGTCGAGGGGCGGGGTGGAGCACTCCTCGATGTTGAGGTGGGTGGCGATGCCGTGGGAGGCGAAGGTCTCCCGCGAGCGCCCCTCCTGCGCGTCGAAGGTGGTGGAGAAACCGCCGTAGACGAAGTCGGGTTCGAGGGCGAGCAGCGTCTCGTAGGAGGGGTACTCCTCGGAGATCACCGGCACGGCGTCGTAGGCCTCCCGGTACTCCGGGAGGATCTCGTCGTCGAGGTAGCCGGTGCCGACCATGGAGTCCTCCAGGCCGAGGGCGAGCATCACCTCGGTGGCGTGCTGGTTCAACGCCACGGCGCGCCGCGGGGGGTGTTCGTGGGTCACCTCCACGCCGCAGTTCTCGACGGTGAACGGGAAGCCCTCCGGGGCCCCCGCGGTGTCACCCCCGTTCCCGGCGTTCGCGGGACCGCCTGCCGTGTCGTCCGGGTCGGCGGATCCACAGGCGGTGGCGAGACACACCAGCGTCCCGGCCAGCAGCAGGGCCGGGACGCGCCGGCGCATCGGGGAACTGGTCATGGGTGGGGTCCTCCACGGGGTGGTCGGGGTCATCGGGGCCCCGCCCGCGAGGACGAGCGGGGACACCGGGACGGGGATCGCCGCCGGGCACGACGGCGCGCGACGCGAGGGGGTGGGCGATCGCTCGGCGACCCGACGGTGACCGGGCGTGAGGGGCGCGGGGCGACCGGGGGCACCACTCCGACACCCGCCGACCGGCGATCGGGTCAGTCGCGGCGGGTGGGGCCGGTCGGCGGGGCGAAGGGAATCGAGAAGGTGACGAGGG
>NZ_VKHS01001131.1 GCF_014141525.1 Streptomyces calidiresistens | reverse complement strand
TCCTCATCGCGCTGGTGCGCCGCTCGGCGGCGCGGGTGGAGGGTCCGGCGCTCACGCCCCCACCCCCGAGCGGCGCACCAGCGCGATGAGGAAGGGCACCCCGATCAGGGCGGTCATCACCCCGGCGGGGATTTCCGACGGCGGCAGCACGATCCGGCCCACGACATCGGCGACCAACAGCACCACCGGGCCCAGCAGCGCGGCCAGCGGGAGCAGCCGCCGGTGCGAGGGACCGGCCAGGGCCCGGGCCAGGTGGGGCACGGCCAGGCCGACGAAGGCGATCGGGCCGGCCGCCGCCACGGCGGTGCCGGTGAGCACGGCCGCCCCCAGGCCGCCGCAGATCCGCACGGCGGCCACGTTGCGGCCCAGTCCCCGGGCGACGTCCTCGCCGAGCGCCAGGGCGTCCAGCCCGCGCGCGCCGGCGAGGGCGAGGACCAGGCCGATCACCAGGAACGGCCACAGGCGGGCGAGGACCTCCGCGTCCCGGCCGGTGAGCGAGCCGATCTGCCAGAACCGGAACTGGTCCAGGGTGGCGGAGCGGGTGGTCAGCACACCGGCGATCAGGGAGGCCAGCAGGGCGTTGATCGCCGCTCCGGCCAGGGCGAGTTTCACGGGGGAGGCGCCGCCCCGGCCGCGCGAGGCGATCGCGTACACCGCGACGGCGGCGAGCCCGGCGCCGGCGAAGGCGAACCAGATCCAGCCGAGGAGGGTGTGCACGCCGAGGAAGGCGATGGCGATCACCACGGCGGCCGATGCGCCCTGGGCCAGGCCGAGGATGCCGGGCTCGGCGATGGGGTTGCGGGTCAGGCCCTGCAGGACCGCGCCCGCCACGCCGAGGGCCGCGCCGGCGAGCAGTCCGATCAGGGTGCGGGGCAGTCGCATCTCGCGGATGACCTGCGCGGTGGTGCCGTCGCCGCCGCGCAGCAGGGCGTCCCAGACCTCGGCGGGTGGCAGGGTGCGGCTGCCGACGGCCAGGCTGAGCACGATCGCGGCGGCGAGGGCGAGGGCGACGAGCAGCAGGCGGGCGAGGAAGGAGAGGTTGCCGACGCGTCGGGGCCCGGCGGCCACGGGGTTGGTTCCGCCGACCCCGGAGCGGGTCCGGGCCCCGGGGGTCCCGGTGCCCCGGGACAGGGGCACGCCGCTGGGCGCGGTGGCGGGCATGGGCGGTCCCCCGGCGGTGCGGTCGGCGGTCGGTCGGTGGCCGATCGACGGGGCGGGGTCGCCCGGGGGTCATCCACCGCGTCTCTCGGGTGAGGCCAGCCTAACCTTGCCGGCTGTCGCGCGGCGGGTGGGGCGGCCGGGTGGACCGCCGGGGACGGG
>NZ_VKHS01001130.1 GCF_014141525.1 Streptomyces calidiresistens | reverse complement strand
CCCCGTGACCCCCCGCCGGTCCGGCCCCGGGGGGCGGACCGGGGTGCTCCACGGCCAACGCGTGCAGCGCCAGCAGGCGTTCGGGGTCCACCCCCGCCACCACCGACAGTTCCCGGACCGCGTCCGCGGGCGGGAACTTCTTCCCGTTGAGGTACCGCTCCCAGGAGGAGGAGCTGTAGGAGGTGCGGCGTGCCAGGGCGGCCAGGCTCAACCCGCTGTGATCCTTGAGGCCGCGCAGACGCACCACCAGGCGCCGCTCCCGCTCCCCCAACGTGTCCGGCAGTTCTTTCCACGACGCCATGAGGTGTTCGCGCTCCGCTTCCGACTCGCCTCGCACCCGCTCCCGTCCCCCTCGCCCGGGGAGTGGGGAGGGCCTTCCGACCGTCCGCGCCCAGGAGGCCCCGTCACCACCGCCGGGAACGACATCCCACCCGACCGCCTCGGGGCGGCGTTCCACCATCGCCCGGGACGCCGCTCACCGTACCCCGTTTCCGCAGGTGGGGACATGGTGCGTCCCGGGAAAGCCCCGGGACGACCGAAAAGGTGACGGGACGTCGGGGAAAGCGCAGTCTGGTGGAGGTCGGGGCGTCCACAGGGCGGTCGCCCCGGCGGCCGGGTGGGCGGGCGCCACACTCCTTGTCCACCCGGCCGCGCCGAACGGTTTGCGACCGAACCGTTCGCAGGTGTTCGCGGCGGGACACGGCCTCGCCCGACACCGCCCCGAACGGCACACCGCACCACCACACGAGAACACGGGGGAATCCCATGAGGGCACGCACGCCGCTCGCACTGCTCGCCGTCACCGCCGCGCTGTTCGCCGGCGCCGCGGTCACCGCGCCGGCCGCCTCGGCCGCCTCGGCCGCCGACACCTGTCACACCCAGAGCACGATCGGCCTGACCTGCCACTACCACTACGGCAACCAGTGGGCCGAGCGCGGCAGCGTCGGCAACCACGTGCGGGAGATCCAGGCCCTGATCAACGGCACCACCAACTACCGGCAGGTGGGCGGTCGCCTCGCCGTGGACGGCCGGTTCGGCCCGGCGACGGAGGAGGCGGTCCGCTGGTTCCAGCGCAACCACATGGCGGCCGGTTCGGTCGACGGCATCGTCGGCCCCAACACCTGGCGCGCCCTGCGCGGTTACCGCGTGTGAGGCACGGGCCCTCCCGTCCGCCCCGGCGGGGACCGGTCCGGGGCGAACCCGGACCGATCGTCCGGCACGTCGGGCGTGCCGGTGGGCACCCGCCGTCCCGGAACGGGGGATGACGGCGGGGACCGACGCGGGACGTGTCCCGCGCCTGTCCCTGAGACACATCTGACC